>QEUY01001060.1 GCA_003577365.1 Chloroflexota bacterium
CGAGCCTCTGGTCGAGTCGATGCGCCGCACCTGCGCCCACTTCGACACGCACGGCCTCGCCTCGACCTGGTTCACGATCCCCAAGCCGCAGGGGTCGCCGCTCTCGCCGGCCTGGCGCGACGAACTGGCGCGCCAGATCGAGGCCGGGCACGATCTCCAACTGCACGGGCTGACCCACGCCGACTGCTACGAGTTTGGCCCCCCGGCCTGGCCGGCCACCGCCATCCAGCCCGCCATGCAGCCAACCTTTGACGAACGCCGCGCCGAGCTGATGCCGCGCTACACGGTGGAGAAGCTGCAGGCGCGCATCGCCGAGGGCATGGCGATCTTCCAAGAGGAGTTGGGCGTAACGCCCACGGCCTTTCGCGCCCCCTGCGGAGCGATCTCCAAACCGCTGTTTACGGCCCTACACAACCTGGGGCTGCGCTATCACAGCGTGATGTACATCAGCGGCAGCGGCTACCAGCACCTGCCGCACAACAGCGGCAGCCTGGCGCAGGTCTGGGTCGACGCCATCCCGCACCGCCCCTTTGTCTGGTATGAGGGGGTGATCGAAGCGCCGATCCTCAACGAGTACACCTGGCGCGGGGCGGGTGCGCGCAGCGCCGAGTTTATCGACCTGGCGCGGCAGGATTTGGCACGCATCGCCGCCGAAAGCCCCATCGCCGTGCTGCTGATGCACACGCACGGCATCGCCGACGACTATACGCACGCCTTCCGCCTGATCGACGCCGTGGTCGAGGCGGTGGCCGAGCGGGGCGGGCGTTTCGCCACCTTCGCCGAGGTGATCCGAAGCGGCGAACTGGCGGCCGCCGCCACCGTGCGCGGCCCGGACCTGCCGGCGGTGTAGGGAGCAGGGGATAGAAGCAGACCTCCGCCCCTCTGCCTATTGCCCACTGTCTATTGCCCGTCTCTCCTGCACCTGGCGCAGCAGGGCGGCGACTTCGTTGCGCACGCGGCTGTATTCGCTGTTGTGGAACAACTCGCCCCACAGCTCGCCCGCTTGCTTGTCGCCGGGGATGCTGTCGAGCCGCGCCAGCGCCTGCGTCAGCGCATCCTCCAAAACCAGCGCCATCGCCGCTTGCACGCTGCGCGCCAGCCGTCCGGCTTCGGTCGTGGGCAGCGGTTCATCGGGCTGGGGTTCATCGGACCGCGGCTCCGGTGTCACATCAAGCGTCGGCGCGGCGCGCTGCGCCTGCCGGCTCAACTCGACAATGCGCGCCACGCGCGCCAGCTGCGGGCGGTCGCCCGCATCCAACCGCTCCTCGACCACGCGGATCGCCTCGTCGGGCGTAGTGGGCGCGGCCAGCAGATAGAGCGTGCTGGGCGGCAAATGCGAAAACTTTTCGCTTTTGGCCTGCAGCCAAACTCGACCGCCAGCCAGTCGCCAAACCGGCCGTGCTCCAACTGCGCCTTGACGCCGTTGAGCGCGGCGCCGATCACAAAGATGTCCTCGGCGGCGCGGCGCAGCCGCGGCTTGATCGTGCGCGCCGCCTCTTCCATCAGCCGGCGCTGGGGCGCGGGCAGCCGGCTGTAGTCGTAGAGCAGTTCCACACGCACCTGCTCGACCACCATCGTGGCGGGCTGCGCCTGGCTCTGCGCCAGCGGGTCGCGACGCTGCGAAGGTCTAGCCATGGGCGGCCTCCAGCAGCGTACACAGCGCGGCGTAGAGCGCGGCGATGTCCTCGCCCGGCGCATACTCAAAGATCGTCTTGCCCTCGGCGATCGCCTCGCGCATGCGCGTGCGCACCGGGATCGGCGTCGACACCTGGTCGCCAAAACGCTCCTGCAAAAGCCGCAGGTTATATTTGCTCTCGCTCGTGCGCAGGTCGACAAACATCGGCACAAACCAGCGCACCGGCGGCGGCAGATGCTCACGCACCTGGATGCTCTGCACCACCTGCACAAACTGCGCCGCGCCGTCCATGCCGGGGTAGTCGACCGGCACGGGGATCACCAGCCGGTCGGTGCTGTACAAGGCGCACTCCTGCAGCAGCCCCTGCGGCGGCGTGTCGAAGACCAGGTAGTCATAGCCCACCGCCTTGCGCACCAGGGCGTGTTCGAGCAGGTCGGCCTGGGCGTTGCGCAGCCGCGCAAAGTCCTGCGCCAAGAGCGTCTCGGAGTTGGAGGCGAGCAGGTGCAGATGCGGGCGCGCCTCGGCGATCAGGTCGGCCAGGTCGCGCTCGCGCACCAGCAGGTCATAGAGGCGGGGGGCCGGGTCGCGGCCCAAAAAGGTGGCGCAGTGGCCCTGTTTGTCGAGGTCGACGAGCAGGACGCGCCGCCCGGCGCGCGCCAACCCGGCGGCGACATGCACGGCGGTGGTCGTTTTGCCCGCGCCCCCCTTGTTGGTGGCGACGGTGATCACAATCGGGTCGGTCATGAAAGTAGCCAGTCGTCAGTAGGGACACGGTATACCGTGTCTGTACGCTTGTGCCATCGCGTTTTCCGCCTCCACCACGGGGGATTATCCGGCTCCCTCTCCCCCTGCCTCGACAACCGCCAGGCCGAGATGGGTGACAAAGGGCAGAAAGTCGCGGTCGCTGTGCAGCAGGAGAAAGCCGCGCTCGATCACAAAGGTGGCGATCAGACAGTCGAGCGTGCGGCGGATCGTGACCCCGCGGCGGCGCAGCGTGCGAAAATTCTCGGCGCTCTTGACCGCCAGCGCGGCGCCCCCCAT
>QEUY01000070.1 GCA_003577365.1 Chloroflexota bacterium
GCGGTCGGGGCTGTAGGCAGCGCGGATGGCGCGCTGGGCGGCTTCGCCGGCGGGCCGGAAGGCGGGGTCCACGCCGTTATAGACGACCGTGATCTTGGCCGGGTCGGCGCGATAGAGGTCGGCCAGATCGCGTGCCGTCTGGCGGCTGACGGCGATGATCTGGCAGGCGGCGCGCACAAAGAGCGGCATGGCGAGGCGCAAAAAAAGCCGGTTAGCGCGTGTGTGATGCTCCGGGTAGCGTTCAAAGATCAGGTCATGGACGGTGAGCACGGTCGGCCCGGGCAGGGCAGGCAGCAGGTGTTCGGTGGCGTGGTAGACCATGCCGGGTGTGTGCCGGCCGGGGCCAAGCAGCGGGGCGTAGGGGATGCGCGCCAGTTGGCTCGCCAGCACGCTCAGCCGCCAGGCATATTGGCCGAGCGGCAGCGTTTGATAAGGCGCATGGCGCAGACGGGCGGGCAAGGTATGGCCGCTGTGGGCGTTGTAGACCAGGCGCAGGTCGAGGTCGGCGCGGTGATTTGCCAGCAGATGAGCGGCAAGCTGCTCGGCGTAGCGGCTCAGCCCGGCGCGTTGATGCACGGCAGGGCCGGCGTCGAGGGTGACCCGCAGACGGGTGGCGCGGTTCATCGCCGTGCCAAGATGGCCTGCACGCGGCTGACGATCATCTCCATGGCGACGCGGTTATTGCCGCCTTCGGGTACGATGATGTCGGCGTAGCGTTTGCTTGGCTCGACGAATTCAAGATGCATCGGGCGCACGGTGGTGAGATATTGGCTGACGATCGACTCAAGCGTGCGCCCGCGCTCGCTGACGTCGCGCTGCATCCGCCGGATAAAGCGGATGTCGGCGTCGGTGTCGACGTAGATGCGCATGTCCATCAGTTCGCGCAGTTCACGCTCGACAAAGATCAAGATGCCTTCGATCAAAATCACAGGCGCGGGCGTCCTATGCTGCCGCTCGGCCAGCCGTGCATGGCGTGCAAAGTCATACTGCGGCACCTCCACGGCCTGCCAGCGGCAGAGGCTGTGAAGGTGTTGGATCAGCAGGCCGGTGTCGAGGCTGTCGGGATGATCGTAGTTGCAGCGGGCGCGCTCTTCGGGCGACAAATGGCTGTGGTCATAGTAATAGCTGTCGTGCTGCAAATAGGCGATATGTTCCGGACCGACCGCCTCTTGGATGCGGCCGCTCACAGTGGTCTTGCCGCTGCCGGTTCCGCCGGCGACGCCGATGATGAAGGGGCGCGGGTGCTCGGTCATGGCCTGTGGCTCAAGGTGGGGGCGTTGCCGTCGAAACGGCGGGCTGGGTCTCAGCATGGGGTGTGTCCAGGCTGCGTTCGAGGCCTGCGGCCAGCGCTTCCAGGTCGGCGCGCGACGCGGCCTGGGCGACAAGGAGCGTGGCCGCGCCGGGCCAGGGCGAGAGCTGTAGGAGCAGATAGGCGGGCCGCAGCCATGCACCGGCGGCCCCGGCGAGAATGGCGGCCATGCCCAGCCAGGCGATCCAGAGGCCGGGCAGATAGCGGACATCCACCTGGAGGGCGCGGGTCGGGGTCACTTGCAGCGTACGGCCGTCGTTGAGTGGGATAGTGACCGGCTCCGGCGCGCTCACTTCGGCGCGCAGCGAGGGCTGGACATCGGCGCTGCGATACAGCTCGACCATAAAGGCGTCGGGGAGGTCGGTGCGGCGTACGAGCCGCAGCCCGGCGACCTCGTCGGGTAGCAGCACCGATTCCTCGCTGCCAGGGGTAGGAAAGACGAGGCCGAGCGCGGCGACCGGCGTCGTGTCCGGCTGGGCCAGCAGGGCCGCGCCCTCACTGCTGAGCCAGAGCGCGGGGATGGTGCGCCGCACGGTGATCGACGCGTCACCCAGGCCAAAGTGCGTGACATCGGCGGCGCTGGCGATTTGACGCGTGGCGCCGCCGACGGTGATCTCGGCCACGGGCGGTGCGGCGCCGCTGGGGGCCGGGTGGTGGACGGTTAGCCCCTGGTTGACCGAGCGGTAGGCATCGCCTGGCGCCAGGGCGGGCGTGGTCACCTGCCAGCCAAAGACCAGCGCCAGCCAGATGGCGGCGACGATCAAGAGCAGGCCCAGGGGCAGGAGCGGCATGAGATAGACCGCACGGGCGTGGCGGAGGGCAAGCAGGCGCTGTTCGGGCACGGGGATCAGGGCCGCGCCATTGGTCGCTGACTCTGGCCTGGGCAGGGCCGGAACCTGCGGCTGCTGCAGGACGTAGTCGGCCGCCAAGTGGCCGCGCAGATGGTCCATGACATCCGCTGGAGAGGCGGGCAGCACGCTGCGCCAGCGTGCGACCGGTTCGCCGGGGGAGAGCATTAGTGGGTCGCCCGGCTCCCCGGCTGGGCGGGTCAAGGCCGCTGTTAGCTGCGTGAACTGGCGCAGCCGGGCCAACTCGCGTGCCAGATGGACGGCGGCGACGACGGCGATCAACGCCAGCAGCGCGGCGAGCAGCGGGCTGTGGACGACATTGAAGAGACCCAAGGCCTGATAGATGCCACCCCAGACGCCATAGCCGGCAGCAGTAGCGGCGAGCCAACGGCTTGCGGTGGCCGGCTCGTCGCTGAGTTGGCCGGGCAGTTGGGGCAGCAGCCAGGTCGCCAGGAGCAGCAGGAATCCCAGCAACGCGCTGAACAGCAGCGGCCAGGGTCCATGCAGCCACCGCCACAGGCTGCCGGTACGTCGCAGCCGTATCGCCGGCGGCGCGGGCGCGTTGTCCGGCTGGCGAGGCGAGGCGCTGCGCAACATCCTAGGGGTGGTCACGGTTGGGTTCAGGCTCGCGATGCAGCCAGCGCGCGATCTCGGCTTCGAGGTTGGCTAGAGGGGCATGGCGCGTGGTGCATTCGGGCAGCGATTCGAGGAAGGCTTGCCCATACTCTTTGCGCCAGACGCGGCTGTCGAGCACGACCACGACGCCGCGGTCGGTGGCGCGCCGGATCAGGCGGCCAAAGCCTTGGCGGAAGCGCAGGATCGCATCCGGCAGGGTGTAATCGCGGAAGGCGTTGTCCAGTTCGGCGCTGCGGGCGGCGACCAGGGGGTCGCTGGGCACGGCAAAGGGCAGGCGCACGATCAAGAGGCAGCGCAGTTCGTCGCCGGGCATGTCGATGCCTTCCCAAAAGCTGCGCGTGCCGAGCAGCACCGCTTTTTCGGCCTGGCGATATTCGCGCAAGAGACGCTGGCGGCTGCTGGTCCCATGCTGCAGAACGGTGATGCCCAGTTTGTCGAGCGGGGCGCGGATGGCTTCGGCGGTGGCGCGCAGCTGCGCGTAGCTGGTGAAGAGCGCCAAGGTTGCGCCTGCACTAGCCACGGCGGCATGGATGATCGCCTGCTCGACGGCCTGCTGGAAATGGGCGTGGTTTGGCTCCGGCAGGTCGCTGGGCAAATAGAGCAGGGTGCTGCTGCGGTAGTCAAAAGGGCTTTCCACGGTGGAGGCGGTCACGTCCCACAGGCCCAAGCGGTCGCGGATAAAGCTGAAGCCGCTGCCCGTGCGCAGGGTTGCGCCCGTGAAGATGACCGAGCGTTTTTCATGGACGAGGGCGCGCTCCAGGGTCTCATTGACAAAGAGCGGCGCGGCCACCAGGGTCGCATCGCTGACGGCGTCGTTGACCTCTAGCCAGGTGACGACATCGCTCTCGCCGGGGATGGGCGGCTGGAACATGATGCGGTCGAGCCACTCCACGGTGGTGGCGATGCCGTTGTGAAGCTCCTGCACATCTTGGAGCAGGGCGGCGAAAGGTTCTTCTTCGTACCAGTGGCGCATCTCCAGGTGACGCAGCAGCGTGTTGAGATGGCGCACCGCGCTGCGCAGGGTTTCGCTGCAGTGATCCCACTCGATCTCCAGTTCGCTCCAGATGGGTTGGGTACGCACCTGCCCATCCAGCCCCAGCCGTTGGGCGTACTGGCAGTCGTGGCGCAGCACCTCATGGTTCCGGGCAAAGCTGACGACGGCCTGGGCAAAGGCGCGCAAGGCCTGTGCGCTGGTCTGGGCATGGTGGGCGATGGTATAGAGATGCTGAAGGCACTGGACATCACCCTGCACCTGTGCGCCATGGGCGACCCCCTGGTAGAGATCACCGCCGGCCTGCAGCCGCCCGAGCAGGGCGTCGATCACCGGCCAGTCGATGCGGTGGCTGAGCTGGTCGGTGGCGGCTTCCTCCAGGCGATGCGCCTCGTCGACGATCAGGTGGCTGTAGGGGGGGAGTACGCGCCCGCCCGCGGCGATATCGGCGAGCAGCAGGGCATGGTTGACGATCAACAGGTGGGCGGATTCGGCGGCGAGGCGCGCGCGCAGAAAGAAATCTACAAACGGGGGGGCGTTGGAGCCGGCAGCATGGCCGCTGCAGCGTTCGGGCGAGCAGGTGGCCGGGTCGGAGCAAAGGCGGGTCCAGATCAGCCGTTCGGCAGGGGTGGGCAGGAACAGCTCGCCGACGTCGCCGGTGGTGGTTTCCAGCAGCCAGACCAAGACCTTGGCCAGGACGCGCAGCTCTTGGGCCGGGAGACGCCGGTTTTGATACCAGGCGAAGAGCCGCCGCGTGCAGAGATAGTTGCTGCGGCCCTTTAAGACCGCGGCGCGGACGGGGGGCGCGGCGAGGTCGGCCATCATTGCCTGCGTCTGGGGTATATCTTTGGCGAGCAGTTGGTCTTGCAGCGTGAGGGTGTTTGTGGCGATGGTGACGCGACGCTGGTTGAGGCCACCCCACAGCGCGCTGGGGACCAGATAGGCCAGGCTTTTGCCCGTGCCGGTGCCGGCTTCGATCAACAGGTGGTCGCCGGTGTTGAGCGCGTTAGCGACGCGCAGCGCCATATCGAGTTGGCCGCGGCGCGCCTCGAAGCCGGCGCCAAAGTGTTGGCTGAGCGGGCCGCCGGGCGCAAAGACGGCCTCCACAACGCCGGGCGCAATCGGAACCGGCGCTGGGCCTTGGTCGAGGACCAGCGTGCTGGGCGCGCCCAGCCAGAGGTCCAGCGGCTGCGACTGGCACACAGGCGGGGGCATGAGCAGGCCGTGGGCGGTGTGGGCAACATCGCGCAGCAGGAGCAGCGGCGGCCAGTCACAGCCTTCGCCACAGGTAAGCAGCGTCGATGCGATCCACGGCGGCAGATGTTCCAGCCGCTGCAGCAGATAGGTGAAGAGATGGGCCGTGGCGGTGGCATCCCCCAAGGCCCGATGGGCCTCCGGCAGCGCGATGTCAAGTTGGCGGCAGAGTTCGCCCAGGCTGTAGCTCGCCATCCCCGGCAGGAGGATCGAGGCCAGTTCAAAGGTGTCTTGGGGAGGGCGATGGAAGTGGATGCCTGCGGCCTGCAGAAAGCCGAAGTCGAAGCCGGCGTTGTGGGCTACCACGCCGGCGACGTCGGCAGAGACAAAGGCGAGCAGTTCGGGGATGACCTTGACCAACGGTGGGGCCGCAGCCACATCGGCGTCGCGAATCCCGGTCAACTGTTGGATGCGCAGGGGGATGGGCCGCAAAGGATTGACCAAGGTCGCAAAGCGGTCCAACACCCGGCAGGCAAATGGGCCTGCGGCGCGGTCAAAGGCGACGCGTACTGCGCCGATCTCAATAATGGCGTCGGTGCGCGCGTCCAGCCCGGTCGTCTCCAGGTCCAGAGCGACGAAAATACGCTCTGTCATCCGCCATACGATCCCTTCTGGTCACAGGTGACAAGGTTGGCCTCCCCTCCGCGCGCCATTATACCAGCGGTGCGGCAAGTTTGGGAAACCCTGCGCTTGGGCAGGAGCGGCGGATGGCTGCTGGACGCGCTGTGGCGTATCAGACTTGGGCAATGGCGCAGGCTAGGGCACAATGATCGCTATGCAACAGAGGCTCCATGTTACGGTGATCATTACGGTCTATAATGAGGCGCGCGCCATCGAACGGCTGCTGCATTCGTTGGCAGCGCAGACGCGACCCCCTGACGAGGTGGTGATCTGCGACGGCGGCAGCGGCGACGGCACGGCGGATTTGATCGAGGCCTGGGCGGCGCAGCAGCCAGGGAGTCCCAAGGTGCGCGTGATCGTGGCGCCGGGCGCGAATATCAGCCAAGGGCGCAACCTGGCGGTTGCCGCGGCAGCCGGGCCGCTGATCGCCGTGACCGACGCCGGGGTGCGGCTGGAGGCAGGCTGGCTGGAGGCGCTGATCCGCCCGTTTGAGGCCGCAGGCGTGCCCCAGGCGCGCCCGGATGCGGTCGCCGGGTTCTTTGTGCCGGATGTGACAGGCGTCTTTCAGACGGCGATGGCGGCGACCGTGCTGCCCTTGGAAGGCGAGATCGACCCGGCGCGCTTTTTGCCCAGCAGCCGGTCGGTGGCCTTTACCAAGGCGGCTTGGGCCGCGGCGGGGGGCTACCCAGAATGGCTCGACTATTGCGAAGACCTGATCTTTGACCTGCGTATCAAGGCGCTGCATCCGGCGCAGCCAAGCGGTTTTGCCTGGGCGCCGGAGGCGCGGGTGCATTTCCGCCCGCGCGAGCACTTATCGTCGTTCTGGACCCAGTATTACCGCTATGCGCGCGGCGACGGCAAGGCCGATCTGTGGCGCAAACGCCACGCCGTACGCTATCTGACCTATGGAGTGGTGCTGCCGGCGCTGCTGGGCCATGCACTGTTTGGCTTTTTTGCCCGCTGGCTGGGCTGGATAGGGTTGGCGCTGGGAATCGTCATCTACTGTGGGCGGCCTTGGCTGCGGCTGATGCAGTTGGGTCGCGATCTGCCGGCGGGTCAATGGCTGGGGGCGGCGCTGCTGGTTCCGGTGATCCGCGCGGTGGGCGATGTCGCCAAGATGACGGGCTATCCGGTGGGACTGTGGTGGCGCTGGCGTCACCGGGCGCGCCCGGAGCTTCACTGGCGCAAGGACGGGCGCGCACTCCGGCAGGAGGAGATGGGGCAACTGCGTGGCCTACCTGATCGACGGGCATAATCTGATCGGCGCGGGGGTATTTGACGACATTCGCCTGGCCGACGAGGACGACGAGGCCAAATTGGTGGCGCGCCTGAGGGTGTGGCGCAGCCGTTCGCGCGGCAAGATCACGGTGATCTTCGACCGGGGGATCCCCGGCGGGCGCGATGTCAAGCTGGGCGGGGCAGGCGTAGAGGTGGTCTTTGCCGCCGACCCAGCCCAGGCCGATGACCTGATCCGGCGCAGGCTGCGCGGTCATCCCAAGGGGCTGACGCTCGTCTCGAACGATGAAGCCCTGCTGCGCGAGGCCGCGGCCTATGGGGTCAAAGTGCTGCGCGGAGGCGAGTTCGCCGAGCGCATGGCGCTGCATGCTCCCACCGGGCCGGAGCCAGGCAGCGAGGATGATGTGCAACTGAGCGCGGCGGAGGTGGCGGAATGGATGGCGCTGTTTGGGGCGCATGCCAAGGCCAATAACAAGGCCAATAAGGCGCGCCGCAAGCCAGGCGACGCGCCCTCGCGCAAGCGGCCCCGCCGGTAGCCAGAACTCAGAAACGGAGCCTATGGCGGAGAATCGACCTAAAACGGAATCTACTCAGGTGGTGCGACGGCAGGTCGCCGCGCATCTCTTGGAGACAACCCCGGCGATGGGCGGGCTGATGCATTGGCTGCTGGCCTCGCCCTTGCTGCTTTTTGTCGCCTGGGCCTGGATCGACCTCTTCGCGCACTACAGCCCGCTGCCCAACTATTGGCTGGACGCGCTGTTGGGGTTGCTGTTGATGGCGGGCGTTGTGGTGCTGCCGCTCGGCGTGGCTGCGTTCTGGCTGGTGACCTCGTTCCCTGGGCTGTTCCAACATGTGGGCTGGGATGTGCAGCCATTGGAGCCGGTGCGCGAGACAGAGGCGTATTGGGTGCGCTATGTCTAGCGCACGCGGCAGCGCGCAGCCAATACCTGGGGGCGCGCTTGGCTGCGCGCCGCCCAGGGCTGGGTCTATATCGAGATTGCGGTGATCTTTGTGGGCGCGATCGCCATGATCCCGCTCTTTTTCAGCGCCAGCGAGTTTGGCTTTGGGCAGTGACCGCGATCTAGCTGCGTGCAAGTGCGGTCGGAAAACCGTCCCTGCGGTATCGCCGGACTCAATCGCTATGCGGTCTGCGCCAGCCGGTGCGCGCCGGCGGCGAGTTCCGCGGCCAGCGCGGCCACGGCCTCGACCGGATTTTCCCCGCCTGCGGCCTTAACCAAGGCCGAGCCTACGATCACCCCGTCGGCCAGCTTGGCGACGGCTGCGGCCTGCGCGCCCGTGCCGATGCCAAACCCCACGGCCAACGGCAGCGATGTGTGCCGCCGCACGCGCTGCACAAAGGCGGCCAGATCGAGCGGCAGTTCGCTGCGCGCGCCGGTAGTGCCCGCCACGCTGACCAAGTAAATAAAGCCGGTGGCCTGTTGGGCGACGAGACGGATGCGCGCCTCGGTGCTGGTCGGGGCGAGCAGAAAGACCGTCGCCAGCCCGGTGCGGCGGCAGGCTTGGATCAGTTCGCCCGCTTCTTCGGGCGGCAGGTCGGGCACGATCAGGCCGTCGATCCCGGCGGCGTTTGCATCCTCGACAAAACGCTCGACGCCGTAGCGATGGAGCGGGTTGTAATAGGTCATGGCGCAGAAGGGCTGGTCGACGCCCTGGCCGCGCAGTTCTCGGCACATAGCCAGACAGTCGGCCACGGTCGTGCCTTGGGTCAGCGCCGTGTAGGTGGCGGTCTGGACGGTGGGGCCGTCGGCCAGCGGGTCACTGTGGGGGATGCCGATCTCGAACAAGTCCGCGCCGGCCTGCGCCAAGGCGGGGATGATCTGCAGCGTGGCGGCGCGGCTGGGGTAGCCCATGGCGTGATAGGGCATGAAGGCCGCTTGGCCCGCGGCCTTGAGCCGGGCGAACTGGGCTTGGATACGCTCTAGTCCGGTCATGGTGATCTGTCCATTTCTTTGCCAGGCGTTAGCGGGCGGCGGGTGTCTGCATGTCGAGCGTTTTCATGACAGTGCCGAGGTCTTTGTCGCCGCGGCCGCTGAGGTTGACGAGGATGATTTGATCCTTGTCCATCTGCGGGGCGAGCTTGACCAAATGGCCGATGGCATGGGCGCTTTCGAGGGCAGGGATGATGCCCTCCAGTTCGCAGAGCAGCTTGAAACCGGCCATGGCGTCGTCGTCGGTGCAGTAGGTGTATTCGGCGCGGCCCAGGTCGCGCAGCCAGGCGTGCTCGGGGCCGATGCTGGCGTAGTCCAGCCCGGCGCTGATGCTGTGGGTCAGCGCGATCTGGCCGTCGTCGTCCTGGAGGACGTAGCTCTTGGTGCCCTGGAGCACGCCGAGCCGCCCCAGTTTCGGGTCGGCGAAGCGCGCAGCATGTTGGCCGCTGGCGATGCCGTGGCCGCCCGCTTCGACGCCGATCAGCCGCACCTGCTCGGATTCCAGGAAGGGATAAAAGATGCCGATGGCGTTGCTGCCGCCGCCCACACAGGCGACCACCGCGTCGGGCAGGCGGCGGGGGCCGTCGTCGCTTTCGAGCATTTGGGCCAGCGCCTCTTGGCCGATGATGCTCTGGAAGTCGCGCACCATGGTGGGATAGGGGTGCGGCCCCAGGGCGCTGCCCAGCAGGTAATGGGTCGTATCGACGTTGGTCACCCAATCGCGGATCGCCTCGTTGATGGCGTCTTTGAGTGTTTTGCTGCCGCTCTCCACGCCGCGCACGTCCGTACCCAGCAGGCGCATGCGAAAGACATTCGGCTCCTGGCGCGCCATGTCTACTGTGCCCATATAGACAACGCATTCAATGCCCAAGAGCGCGGCGACGGTGGCGGTGGCGACGCCGTGCTGGCCTGCGCCAGTCTCGGCGACGATGCGCGTCTTGCCCATTTTGCGCTTCATGAGCAGCGCCTGGCCCAGGGCGTTGTTGATCTTGTGCGCGCCGGTGTGGGCCAGGTCTTCGCGTTTGAGGTAGATCCGTGCGCCGCCCAGGTGATCGGAGAGGCGGCGGGCGTAGGTGACGGGCGTGGGCCGCCCGACATAGGTGCGCTGGAGATAGGC
>QEUY01000071.1 GCA_003577365.1 Chloroflexota bacterium
GCGCCGCCCCCAGCATTCCCTGCCGGGGTCGCCCGCAGCACCCACGAGATACCGTTATTCAGGCCGATCCCTTACTTCGACCGGATGCTTTGACCGAATGCCTTAACGCTTGGTCTCATCTATGGTACGGACAGGCCCCCGTGCCTGTCCGCACACGGGCCGCCACAGGGGGCGGCCCCTACGCATATGCTTGCGAGATCAAGCATTGACTGGATTGGGCAATTTCCGCCGGATGGTAGGCCAAATCGCCGCAGAGTGCTGCGAATGTGCGATACAATGTCTAGGTACAGTTTCAACAGCCTATAGGACAGACCCCCGTGTCTGTCCGTGTCTGTCCGCCGGCCAGAGCGGTATGGCACAGGGGCCATACCCTACCCATGCATATACTTGTACTTAGCGCAATAGGAGGTAGGTATGGATCAACAACAACGCAAACAGGTGGGGTTTTCAATCTGGTATTTTCTGCTTGCCTTGCTCGGTATCTGGCTGATTCAGATATTTTTCGTCCAACCCTTTCTGCTCAATCGCTCGGAGGTCCCTTACAGCCAGTTCCGGCAGGACTTGGCCGCGGGCCGGATCGACACAGTGTCCTTTAGCGGCGACCGCATCGTCTATACCCTCAAGCCAGAGGCGGCGGGCGGTGATGGTGCGGGCACGGGCGAAGCCGCCAACGCCATGCCGGTAATCCACAATGTCGTGGTGGTTGAGGACCCCAACTTGACCGCCGATCTGATTGCCGCAGGTGTTACCTTTAGCGCCGAGGCACCATCCAACAACATGCTGGTCACGCTGCTGGCCTGGGCCCTGCCTTTCCTGCCGCTGGTGCTGATTTGGTACTTTATGTTCAAGCGGATGGGGGGCGGCCGCGGCAACGTGTTGTCGGTGGGCAAGAGCAAGGCGCGCGAAATCTCCGGCGAACTCACCGGCATCACCTTTGACGATGTGGGGGGCGCCGAGGAGGCCGAGGTCGAACTGCGTGAGATCATCGACTTCCTCAAAAGCCCCGAACGCTTCACCGCGATGGGGGCCAAATTGCCCAAAGGCGTGCTGCTGGTCGGCCCTCCGGGCACGGGCAAAACGCTTTTGGGCAAGGCCACAGCCGGGGAGGCGGGCGTGCCTTTCTTTTCGCTGAGCGGGTCAGACTTCGTGGAAATGTTTGTGGGGGTCGGCGCTTCACGGGTGCGAGACCTGTTCCAGCAGGCCAAGGCCAAAGCGCCCTGTATCGTCTTTATTGACGAAATTGACGCCATCGGCCAATCACGGTCCACGGTTGGCGCCATCCAGACCAATGACGAACGCGAACAGACGCTCAACCAGTTATTGGCCGAAATGGACGGTTTCGAGCCGAACAACGGCGTGGTGATCATGGCCGCCACCAACCGGCCAGAGGTCTTGGATAAAGCGCTGCTGCGCCCCGGACGCTTCGACCGCCAGGTCCAGGTGCCGCTGCCCACCGAGCCGGGCCGCCGCGAGATCCTCGCCATCCACACCAAGAACGTGAAGTTGGCGCCTGATGTCCGCTTGGATCGGATCGCCCAGATTACGCCGGGTTTCTCTGGGGCTGACCTGGCTAACATCGTCAATGAAGCCGCGTTGCTGGCTGTGCGCCGCAACGGCCAGCAGGTCACCATGAACGATATTGACCTGGCGATTGAGCGAGTGGTGGCCGGATTGCAGCGCAAGACTCCGCTCAACGACGAGGTACGGCGCAAAGTGGCCTATCACGAGGCCGGGCATGCCCTGGTTGCCAGTTTGCTGCCCACCCAGGACCCGGTCCATAAGGTCAGCATCATTCCCACGGCCAAAGGCGCGCTCGGATATACCCTGCAGATGCCCGAAGAGGATCAATACCTGCTTGGCGAGCAGGCGCTGCGCGAGCGCATGGCTGTCTTATTGGGAGGGCGCGCGGCTGAACTGGTGATCTTTGACGAGCTTTCGACCGGCGCTTCCAACGATCTGGAAAAGGTCACGCAGCTTGCCCGCCGTATGGTCACCGAATTTGGCATGAGCGAACCGCTGGGACCCGTGCGCTATGTCGCCGATGCAGGCATGGGCTATTTGGGGGGCCGGTCTGCACTGCGTCCGGAACTTGGCCCCGAGACAGCCACACGCATTGACCAAGAGGTACGCCAGTTAATTGACGCCGCCCATGAGCAGGCGCTTGAGCTATTGCGCACAAATATCGCTGTCTTGCACGAGATTGGGGGCGTGTTGCAGGAGAAGGAAGTCATCAGCGGTGACCAGATCAAGCAAATCGTAGCCGGCGCAAAGAGCGAGCCGGTTGAAGCCGGAACGCACTAGTCTATGTAGGTGTCTATGTAGGTGACGACAGCCAGGTTGAACCGCACAGAGGGAGGGCCGCTTCCCCACCTGCCCGGCGCATGTCGCCCATTCTCATACGTCTCCCCTCGGACGCCTTAGAGAAAAAAGGGTTTTGACAAACCTTGTAAGCTTTGCTAGGATTGCGATGCAAAATAGCGGAGAATCTTTCTGTGGCAAACGACCCGGTGACGTATGGCCTTTTGCCGATGTCGCCGGGGCTGTTTGATCTCGCAGTCACCTGTCCCACCCGGCTGCATACTCTCTGCCCCAGGCGCAGGGGGAATTTCCAACGGGAGATGATCGTTTTCGGCAGGCTCGCCGGCAATTTGCCATGATGCCTGCCTATCTGTATCTATCGATGGAGCATACCTTCATGGCAAAATTGCTGGAAGTGAAGAACCTTAAAACTCAGTTCTTCACGCAAGATGGCGTTGTCCATGCCGTCAACGGCATCTCCTACTCGGTTGACAAGGGGGAGACGATCGCCATCGTGGGCGAGTCCGGCTCCGGCAAAAGCGTCGGGGTCATGTCCCTGATCCGGCTGATCCCGCAGCCGCCGGGCAAAATTGTCGACGGCGAAGTTTGGTTCGACGGCCAGGACCTGCTCAAGCTCAGCGAAGACGAGCTGCGCCATGTGCGCGGCAACCGCATCGCCATGATCTTTCAAGACCCCATGACCTCGCTCAACCCGGTGCTCACCATCGGGCGGCAGATCACCGAGGCGCTCGAACTGCACCTGGAGATGAACAAGGAGCAGAGCCGCAAGCGCGCCATCCAATTGCTGGAGATGGTCGGCATCCCCGGCGCTGAATCGCGTTTGGACGACTACCCGCACCAGTTCTCCGGGGGGATGCGCCAGCGCGTGATGATCGCCATGGGGTTGAGTTGCAACCCCCAACTGCTGATCGCCGACGAACCGACCACGGCGCTCGACGTGACGATCCAGGCGCAGATCATCGACCTGGTGACCCGCCTCAAAGAAGAACTGAGTATGTCCATCATCTGGATCACCCATGACCTGGGCGTCGTCGCCGGCATGGCGCAGCGCGTGCTCGTCATGTATTCGGGCTTCATCATCGAGGAAGCGCCGGTTGACCAGATCTACGCCAACCCGCGCCACCCCTACACGCTCGGTCTGCTGCGCTCGATCCCGCGCCTGGACCTGGGCCGCCAAAAACGCTTGATCCCGATTGAAGGGCTGCCGCCGGACTTGCTGGAACTGCCCAACCAATGCCCGTTTGCGCCGCGCTGCGCCTTTGTGATCGAAAAGTGTTGGCAGGAGAACCCGCCGTTGGAGTTGGTGGGGCCAAACCATCGCGCCGCCTGCTGGGTCGATATTTCGAATGTGAAGGTGCATGTGACCGAAACCGAGGAGGCCGTGCAATGAGTCCGGCGACCGGCACAGTTCAGACGTACTCCACCCCGCAGCCTGCCGCGACCAATGGCCGCGGCAAGTCGCTGCTGCAGGTGCGCGACCTCAAGATGCACTTCCCCATCACGCGCGGCATCATCTTCCAGCGCCAGGTGGGTGCGATCAAAGCCGTGGATGGGGTGGACTTCTCCATGGTCAAGGGGGAAACCCTGGGGCTGGTGGGCGAATCGGGCTGTGGCAAATCCACCACGGGCCGCGCCATTCTCCAGCTCTATCGCCCGACCGGCGGCGAGGTCTTCTTCGAAGGCGTGGACCTGACCAAGACCAAGGGCGAAGACCTGCGCAAGATGCGCCGCCGCATGCAGATGATCTTCCAGGACCCCTATGCTTCGCTCAACCCGCGCATGACCGTGGGCAGCATCATCGGCGAACCGCTCGAAGTACATAACATCGGCAGCGGCAAAAAAGAGCGCCAAGAGCGCGTCCAGGAGCTGCTCAAGACGGTGGGGCTGAACCCCTATTTTGTCAACCGCTACCCGCATGAGTTTTCCGGTGGGCAGCGCCAGCGCATCGGCGTGGCGCGCGCCCTGGCCGTCAACCCCGCCTTTATCGTCTGCGACGAGCCGATCTCGGCGCTGGATGTGTCGATCCAGGCGCAGATTATCAACCTCTTGGAAGACCTGCAAGACGAGCTGGGGCTGACCTATCTCTTTATCGCGCATGACCTGTCGGTCGTGCGCCACATCTCCGACCGCATTGCGGTGATGTATCTTGGCAAAATCGTGGAGTTGGCCGACCGTGATGAACTGTACGCCAACCCCATGCACCCTTATACCCAGGCGTTGCTCTCGGCGGTGCCCATCCCCGACCCGGTGGTGGAAAGCCAGCGCCGGCGCATCATCCTGGAAGGCGATGTGCCCAGCCCGGCCAACCCCCCGAAGGGCTGCAACTTCTGCACCCGCTGCCCGCGCGTCATGGACATCTGCCGGGAGCAGGAGCCGCCCTTTAAGGAGTATGCGCCGGGTCACTATACGGCGTGCTTCCTGTACGAATAGCACTAGGGATCTTTCCGGAAGCTTGGTGCTTCCGGAAAGATCTGATCTTGCAGATCATACGGCAGCGCCGCCGCAGGGCCGGTTCAACTGTGTGAGAACAGCATCTGTCTATCCTTGAAGGCTGATTGTCCGGTTCTTGCACTCGTCTCACTATACAAAGGAGTATGGAGCGTATGAAGATCAAGTGGTTATTGTTTACGGGGTTGCTGATCGCAGTTCTGGTCGCTGGCGCGTGTACGGCGCCCCCGGCCCCTGCCGGCGAGTCGGCGCCGGCTGCCGGCAGCGAGGCTGCCCAACCCAAAGCCGCTCCGGCTGAAGCTGGCGAAAAGGTGACGCTGGACCTTGTCTTTAGCACGGAGCCGCCGACGCTTGACCCCAGCCTGGGCACGGACAGCCAGTCGATCTGGGCCATTCGCCAGATGTTCATGGGTCTCACCGGTTTCGACGAACAGGCCAATGTCGTGCCTGCGCTGGCGACCGAGTGGACGGTCTCCGAAGATGGGCTGACCTGGACCTACAAGATGCGCGACGACGTGCATTGGGTCAAGCTCGACCCGGCCAGCGGCGAATTTACCGACCTTGGCCCTGTCACCGCCAAGGATGTCGAATACGCCGTCAAGCGCACCCTCGACCCCAACACCGCCTCTGACTATGCCTATGTGCTCTACATTGTCCAAGGGGGCGAGGAGTTCAACACCGCCGACCCGGCGGCGGCCGATTTTGACCAACTGCGCGACGCCGTGGGCGTGAAGGCCGTAGACGACACTACCGTCGAGTTCACGCTCAAGCAGCCCGCGGCCTATTTCCCCTCCATCACCGGCCTGTGGATCACCTTCCCGCAGAACCAGGAAGCCGTGGAAGCCGGCGGCGATCAGTGGACCGAACCGGGCAACATCGTCACCAACGGCCCCTATACGTTGGAAACCTGGAACCATGGCGCCGACATGCGCTATGTGAAGAACCCGCTCTGGTACGACGCGGCCAACGTGCAGATCGAGGCCATCCAGGGACCCATCATCGAGTCGGAGTCCACGGCCATGTCGATGTACGAGGCCAACGAGATCGACATGATGGCCGACCCGGGTTGGGGGCCGCCGCTGCCCGACATGGACCGCATCAAGGCCGACCCGCAGCTCAGCCAGGAGCTGTTGATCGCCCCGCGCCTCTGCACCTACTACTATGGCTTTGTCAACAACAAGCCGCCCTTTGACAACCCGCTGGTGCGCAAGGCCTTTGCCGCCGCCATCGACCGCCAGAGCTTGATCGACAACCTGCTCAAGGGTGAACAGGTGCCGGCGCATTCGTTTGTCTCGCCTGGCAACTTTGGCAATGTGGCCGATGATATGTCGATCGGCGGTTGGATGGTGCAGGAGGACTTCGGCGCCCAGTTGGAGCAGGCGCGGGCGTGGCTGGCCGAGGCCGGTTTCCCCGAAGGGGAGGGAATGGACATCACCTTGATGTACAATACCTCCGAGGCCCACGCTCAGATCGCCCAGGCCGTACAGGCGATGTGGGCCGAAGCCTTCCCCAAGGCGACGATCAACGTCGAAAATCAGGAGTGGCAGGTCTATCTGAAGACGCTGCTCCCGGATTCGCCCGTGGAGGAGAAGCCCGAGGTCTATCGCATGGGCTGGTGCGCCGACTATCCGGACGCCAACAACTGGCTCAACGAGGTCTTCCACTCCAAGTCAGGCCAGAACTATGCGGTCTTCAACAACCCAGAGTATGACGCCGCCGTCGAGCAGGCCGCTCGCGAGCCTGACCCGGCCACGCGCCAGGAACTCTACAAACAGGCCGAGACGCTGCTGATCGAAGACGCCACCGCCATCGCGCCGATCTACTACTACACCTATGTGCGGCTGTACAAGCCGTGGGTGAGCTATGTGATCAGCCCGGTGACCGGCGACCCGGTCTCCGAATGGACGATTGACGTCGAGGCCAAAGCGGCTGCACGCGGCCAATAAACCCGGCTGCTGGTTCGCCTACTGTTCCGGACGGCGTCCTTGCGGCGTCTCCGGGGCAGTAGGCGCTTTCGTGAAAGCTAGTTTGCGAACAAAATTATCATGTGGCGATTTGTCCTCCGGCGGATCATCTGGTCGATCCCCGTTATCCTGCTGTTGATCTTTACGGTCTTTGCGCTGATGCGCGCCCTGCCCGGCGGCCCCTTTGATTTTGCGGGCGACAAAAGCCTGCCTAAAGCGGTTTCGGACAACCTCAAGCGCCGCTATCACCTGGACTGGCCGCTCCACCTTCAGTTTTCATCCTATCTGATGGGCGACGACGTCACCCATGCCATTTGCCGCGCGCTGCCGGTAGTGCCCGGCTGTGACCTGGTGTTGGCGTCGAGCAACTTGGATGTCTCTAAGGGCGTGATCCGCGGCGACCTGGGGATGGCGATGCGCCAGCGCGGGCGCACCGTCAACGACATCATTTCCGAGTCGTTCCCGATTTCGCTGCAATTGGGCATCATGGCGATCCTCTTTGGGCTGCTGCTCGGCATTCCTCTAGGCACTCTTGCCGCCCTACGCCAAAATACAGCGGTCGATTACCTGGCTAGCTTCTTTGCCGTCTTGGGGCTGTCTATTCCCAGCCTGGTCTTGGGGCCACTGTTGATTTGGATCTTTGCCCTGAAGCTGGGCTGGCTTCCGGTTTCAACCTGGGGAGCCAAGCCGCCCTTCTTGCTGGGCTTTATTCCTATCCCCACGGCTGATTTCGTGTTGCACGCCATCTTGCCTGTGACGGCCCTTGGGGTGGCGCTCACGGCCAGCATCGCGCGCCTCACGCGCGCCAGTCTGCTCCAGGTGATTGGTGAGGACTATATCCGCACGGCACGCGCCAAGGGGCTGCCGGGTCGCATTTTGGTGGTGCGTCATGCCCTGCGCAACAGCTTGATCCCGGTCGTCACGATCTTGGGGCCGCTTACCGCGGGGGTGGTGACCGGCTCGTTTATCACCGAGTTTATTTTTGGCATTCCTGGCATGGGCAAGCATTTCATCACCAGCATTAGCAATCGGGATTACTCGTTGATCTCCGGCGCCACGCTGGTCTATGCGCTCATCCTCGTGCTGGCGAACCTGACCGTAGACATTCTGTACGCGTGGCTTGATCCACGTATTCGTTACGACTAGACTGCCTGGTATGCCGCCGCTTCCCCCATGCGCTGGGACCGGACATGCCGCCGGTGCCGAAGAATCGGGTGGGGAACGGCGGACGGGCAGGCATTTTCCGAAATGAGCATTCTGTGGCTGTTGCAAAGCAAACCATTACTCGAACTTCGCGCGATGCATCCGGTATTGACCTGGTCAGCCGGCCGCGCAGCCCGCTGGGCGACGCCTGGCGCAGCTTGCTGCACCACCGCATCGCTGTGGCGAGCGGCTGTTTTGTGATCCTGTTGGGTCTGATCGCGATCTCCGCCGATTATCTCAACCCCTTTGTACTCCAAGGCTATAGCGACGTGCTGGATAGGCTCAACCAGCCGGCCTTTGCCAAGCAGACGCTGCAAGACAACGCTGTGCCGCCCATGACCCCTTCAGCCAACCCCGACTTGGAGGGGTTTGTCTATTGGGTCGGGGCCGATTCGTTGGGCCGCGATCTTGTCAGCCGCACGATGTATGGGGCGCGCGTGTCCTTGGCCGTGGCTGTCACCGCTGCGCTCGTCAGCCTGATCATCGGGTTGGCCTATGGGCTGACCTCCGGCTATTTTGGGGGCCGGATAGACGAACTGATGATGCGTTTTGTAGACTTTCTCTACGGCCTGCCGATTATCATCGTCGTCATCCTCATGCAGGTCTATTTCAAAGCGATGGCCCGGCGCGGCGCGGATGAGGGGTTTGTCGGCACGATCCTCAGCATCAACGCGGCGATGGGCGGTATGCTCTTTGTGTTTATCGCCATCGGCGCGCTCAACTGGATCGGGATGGCGCGCATCGCGCGCGGCCAGACGCTCTCCTACAAACAAAAGGAGTTTGTTGAGGCCGCGCGGGCGACCGGCAGCCGCCCGCCGCGCATCCTCTTTTCCCATCTGCTGCCCAATATCTTGGGGCCGTGTATTGTCCAAGAAACCTTGCAGATCCCCGGCTATATCTTGCTCGAAGCCACGCTCAGCTTTATCGGCCTGGGCGTGGATCCGCCGACGCCGAGTTGGGGCATCATGATCAACGAAGGCTTTCTGGCGCTGCGCTCCGCGCCGCATATCATCCTCGTCCCCGCCACTGCATTGGTGCTCACCGTGTTATCATTTAACTTTCTGGGTGACGGGCTGCGTGATGCCTTTGACCCGCGGCAGCGCGGGGTATAGACGGCCCCGCCCGTTCAGAACTGTCCGTTCAAGACTGTGTATTGAGAAGCGCCGGTGTAGAACTGTGTCAATCCATCTTCAGTAGAAAGAGTGTGACATGAAGCAAAGACCATCGCGCCGCAGTGCCATACGCATCTATGCCCTCTGGCTGTCGCTGGCCGTGTTGTTGGCCCTGTTGGCGGGCTGTGTGGCGCCGGCGGGCAGCACCACCGCCCCCGAAGCCACCGCGGCCCCGGCAGAAGAGGCCGCTGCCGAAGAGACGCCCACGGAAACCGTCTTTAGCGAAGATGCCTTTACCACGCCGCACCCGATCTTGAGCGATGTGCGTGTACGCCGTGCCATCGCCCACTGCATCGACCGCGACGCCCTGATCTCGTCGGTCTATCCCTATGTGAGCGACGACGTCAAGCCGACGCTGCGCATGGACAGCTTCCTGCCCAAGACGCACTGGGCTTACGGCGGCCCCTATCAGGACTACCCGTATGACCCCGAAGCGGGCGCGGCCCTGCTCGACGAGGCCGGCTGGACGCTGCCCGACGGCGGCGCCGTGCGTCAGAACGCCAATGGCGACCCGCTGGCCCTGACGCTGACCACCACCGATGCCCAGTTCCGCCAGACCTGGGCCGCCGTGGCCGAGCAGAATCTGGAAGGCTGCGGCTTCGACATTACCCGCAACCACACCCCGGCCTCCTGGTGGTTTGGCGACACCACCGGCCTGGCGCGCCGCGAATTTGAGCTAGGCGCGTTCGCCTGGGTGGGTGAGGCCAACCCCAAGGGGCAGACGCTCTACGCCTGCAACCAGATCCCAACGCCCCGCAACAACTGGGAAGGCCAGAACAGCATGGGCTGGTGCAACCAGCGCGCCAGCGACAACATCGTCTTGGCGAATAACACGCTGGACGAGGCGACCCGC
>QEUY01000072.1 GCA_003577365.1 Chloroflexota bacterium
CGGTGGGAGGGCTACAGCTACACCGCACAATCCGTCAGCGAGTTGCGAGCGATTGGCGCGCCGACCCGCTCGCTCTTGGTGCCGATCCTTTTCATCTACACCTTACTTGAGCTTGCGTTCGGGGTCGGCGTCTGGATATCGGCAGGGCCAAAGCGCGGTCTGCGCATCACAGGCGCTTTCCTGATCGCACTCGGGGTGCTCGACTTGATGGGACCCCTCTTCGCGTTGGATCTCGGAGAAGCTGTAGGAGCGCTGGTCAATAGGATTCACATCATTGTGACGGCTGTGACCGTGCTCTTGATGCTGCTGATCCTCGGCTTCGGCGCTACAGCCAACGGCAAGTGGTTCCGCCTCTACTCGGTCGCGACCCTCGTGCTGGTCATCGTGACGGGGGTGTGGTCTTTCATGGAGATTCCCCGGATCGAAGCAAACCTGCCGACGCCATGGCTGGGGGTGAGGGAGCGCATCAGCATCTACTCCTACATGCTCTGGCTGGCGGTGCTGGCCCTCGTCCTCTTGCGTACCCCAGCGCCCGCCCCAGATAAACCGCCCGCCGGCACCGCCTCCCCCCAATTCCAGCCCCTGTAGCCCGCCCCCAGCAGTGAGAGCGGCGTTTATGACCTCGTTAGAAAGGAGCGACGATGGCAAGCATCAAGTCACTCATCCAGCGATACCCGGTGCTGACCTTTTACGCCGTCGCCTTCGCCATCTCCTGGGGCGGCGTCCTCCTGGTCATCGGCGGCCCCCGCGCCATCCCCGGCACAGGCGAGCAAGTCGACAGGCTGGTTGGATTCGCCATGCTGACGTGGCTCGCCGGCCCCAGCCTAGCCGGCCTCCTGTTGACGGCCCTTGTCGACGGCAGGGCAGGTCTGCGTGCGCTTCTCGCACGCATGCTCAAATGGCGCGTGGGCGCACGCTGGTATGTCCTCGCGCTTCTGACCGCGCCGCTGTTGTATCTGGCAGTACTGCTTACGCTCGCGCTTTTCTCTCCGAAGTTTCTCCCTGGCCTATTCACAACAGACGACAAGCGGTCCCTGCTGCTCTTTGGGATCGCCATGGGGCTGATCGGGGGAGGCTTTCTGGAGGAGCTTGGCTGGACAGGCTTTGCCATGCACAAGCTGAGGTTGCGGCATGGGGTCGTCACTACCGCGCTGATCGTGGGCGTGCTGTGGGGAGCGGTCCACTTCTCTGTGATTTTCTGGATGAGCGGCAATACCATCGGCAGCCTCCCGCCGGCCCTCTTCCTGACCGTGCGCGGCCTCGATCTGCTTATTGGCGGTCTCTTGGCCTACCGGGTGCTGATGGTCTGGGTCTATGACCGGACGCAGGAAAGCCTGCTCCTAGCTATGCTCATGCATGCCAGCCTCACAGCTTGCATGTTGATCTTTGGCCCCGCAGCGTTATCGGGGATTCCCTTCTTGATCTATCTGCTCACGACGTCCGCCGCGACCTGGGCCGTCGTCGGCGCGCTGGCGCTGGCCCACCGGGGTCATCTTTCGCGCCTGCCGCGCTATCCGGAACTCCCCGCAGCCAGCCGCTGACGCTGGCTGTTTCCTCGCTCCCTCGCTATCTCAACAGGCTGGACGGCTTTGGCTGTCCAGCCCTGGTTCCTGGGCCACGCTTGCGCGATCGCCCGTGAAAACTCGGCCAAAACTTGACTTCGGCGCACGCCGAGAGTATACTCTTGCCGCATACTCAAACGACATCGCACCGGAGGAGTACCTGCGTGCGCCTGCCAGAGAGACCGTGTCGCCGCTGAGAACACGGTTCAGGTCGCAGCCAGGGAAGGTCGCCGGGAAGGTTGGCCGGGTGAACCACTCCGCGGGGGTGCTGAGCCGGGTCCGGGATTCGCCCGTTAGCGCGACCGAGTGAGAGACCGCCGCGCCGGTCTCTAACCAAGGTGGTACCGCGAGTCGCTTCGTCCTTGAGACTGAGCGGCTTTTTGTTTGTCAACGCCTTTTGTAAAGGGCCGACCGGCGAAAACGACGCGACCGGGGCGCACCCACCGGTCGCTCGGCGGGCTTGAGTAGACTATCTGTTGCACACAGACGAGGACCGATAACCATGAGTGAAACCACGCAGACTGAACGCACGCCGGCCGATACCGCCACGGCCATGCCCAAGACCTATGACCACTTGGCCGTGGAGGGCGAGCTGTATGCCTGGTGGGAGCAGAACGGCTACTTCACACCCGAAAAACAAGCCGCACTCGGCCAGTCGGACCCGAATGCCGCGCCCTTTGTCATCTCGATGCCGCCGCCCAATGTCACCGGCGCGCTGCACCTGGGCCACGCCATCACCAACAGCATCGAAGATATGCTGATCCGCTATCACCGCATGTTGGGCCGTCCCACCCTCTGGGTCCCGGGCACGGACCATGCCGGGATCGCCACGCAAAACGTGGTCGAGCGCATATTGGAAACCCAAGGCGTCACCCGTCATCAGTTGGGCCGCGAGGCCTTTGTGCGCGAGGTGTGGGATTGGAAAGACGAATACCACGCGCGCATCAGCCTGCAGCAGCGGCGGATGGGCATCTCCACCGACTGGACGCGCGAACGCTTCACCCTGGACGACGGCCTGAGCGACGCCGTTCTCCACACCTTCATTCAGCTCTTCAACGAGGGGCTGATCTACCGCGCCAACTATCTGGTGAACTGGTGCCCGCGCTGCACCAGCGCCATCAGCGACCTCGAAGTGGAATACGAGGAAGTCACCGGCAAATTCTACACCTTCCGCTACCCGCTGCAAGACGGCGGCTTCGTGGAGGTCAGCACCACGCGGCCAGAAACCATCCTGGGCGACACGGCGCTGGCCGTCCACCCCGACGACGAACGCTACCGCCACTTGGTGGGCAAAACCGCGCTCGTGCCCATGCTCAACCGCCCGATCCCGATCATCGCCGACGCCTATGTGGACCCCAGCTTTGGCACAGGCGCGCTCAAGGTGACGCCCGGCCATGACCCCAACGACTACGAGATCGGCAAGCGCCACCACCTGCCCATGATCAACATCATGAATCGCGACGCCAGCCTCAACGACGAGGCCGGCCCCTATGCCGGGCTGGACCGGTTTGACGCGCGCGAAAGGCTTTGGGCAGATATGGAGGCCGCGGGGCTGGCCGTGCGCGTCGAGGAGCGCGTCCATCAGGTGGGCCACTGCCAACGCTGCCATACCATCGTCGAGCCGCTGCTCAGCGAACAGTGGTGGGTGAAGATGAAACCGCTGGCTGAACCGGCCATCGAGGCGGTGCGCAGCGGCGCGATCCAGATCATCCCGCAGCGTTTCGAGCGCACCTATTACCACTGGATGGAAAATATCCGCGATTGGACGATCAGCCGCCAACTGTGGTGGGGCCATCGCATCCCGGTCTGGTATGGCCCCGACGGCCATGCCTTCGCCGCCCACAACGAGAGCGAGGCGCAGGAGGCGGCCATCGCCTACTACGGCGAGGCCGTGCATCTGGAGCAGGACCCCGACGTGCTCGACACCTGGTTTAGCAGCGGCCTCTGGCCCTTCAGCACGCTCGGCTGGCCCGAACAGACCGACGACCTGGAGACCTACTACCCCACCACCGTGTTGGAGACCGGCTACGACATCCTGTTCTTCTGGGTAGCGCGCATGATCATGCTCGGCCTCAAATGCACCGGCAGCGTGCCCTTCCGTTATGTCTATCTGCACGGTCTGATGCGCGATGCCGAAGGGCGCAAAATGAGCAAGAGCCTGGGCAATGCCCTCGACCCGCTCGACCTCATCAGCGACTATGGCAGCGATGCCCTGCGCTTTACCCTGATCACCGGCGGCACGCCCGGCAATGACATGAAGCTGAGCACGACGCGCGTCGAGGCCAGCCGCAACTTTGCCAACAAAATCTGGAACGCCGCCCGCTTCGTCATCATGAACTTGCAGGATCGCACCTTGACGCTCGACGGCGACGCCGACCGCTTCAATGTCAGCTATGCGCTGCCCGACCGCGACCAGTTATCGCTGGCCGACCGCTGGATCCTCAGCCGGCTCGACGCCGTGACTGCCGACGTGACGCGATTGATCCAGAGCTGGCAGTTGGGCGAGGCAGGCCGCCAGCTCTACGAGTTCCTGTGGAACGAGTATTGCGACTGGTACATCGAAGCCGCCAAGGTCCGGCTCTATGACGGCACCGAGGCCGAAGCGCAGGCCACCTGCCAAGTGCTGGTCTATGGGCTGGAACAGAGCCTGCGCCTGCTCCATCCCTATATGCCGTTTGTCACCGAGACAATCTGGCAGAACCTGCCCGGCCTGGCGCAAGACGGGCGCGCTCTCATCATCTCGCGCTGGCCCAGCAGCCGCGGCCTGGCCGACGCCAGCGCCGACGACGCCTTTGGGCGCATCCAGGAGGTCGTGCGCGCCATCCGCACCGTGCGCAGCGAGTACAACGTGGAACCGGCCCGGCGCATCGCCGCGCAGATCAGCGCCGGCGACTATGCCGCGCTGTTCCAGGACAACCTGCCCATCTTGGCATCGCTGGCCCGGCTCAACCCGGCGCAGACGACCATCGCCGCCGGCCTACCGGCCCCCGACAAAGCGGTCACGCTGGCGGTAGCCGGCAGCACCGTCTACTTGCCCTTGGCGGGCATGGTCGACCTGGAGGCCGAGCGCAGCCGGCTGCAAAAGGAGATCGACAACCTAGACAAGCAGATCCAGCGCGCCGCAGGCTTGCTCGCCAACCCAGGGTTTGTCAACAAGGCCCCTGCCGAGGTCATCGAACGCGAGCGCGCCAAACAGGCGGAGCTACAGGCCAAGCGCAGCCAACTGCTCGAACGCTTGGCAACACTCTAGGCCCGTCGGAGATTGGATATTCCGCCGGCTTCACGGTACAATTCAGCAGCCGCCGGCCGCGGCCAAAGCGCAGACCCTCCTTGGAATTTGTGATAATTTTGACAAGCCAGGGGGCGTGTGCTATAGTCCTGTGCCGATCGGCAGCAAACCAGTGTACCTTGGCGAGCACATGACCATCCCCAGCCAGACATTCGGGCACGCCGGATCGACGCGCGGCCTTTCGTGTTGAAGCTGTCATATGATATCCCGACCTGCCCAGCCCTGGTCTGAGCTTTGTCAGAAGGAGAAACCACCTAGATGGCGAAGATTTCCGAACTGAGCGGTGAGGCGCGCGAAAAACGGATCGCCGAGCTAAAGGCTAAGATGCAGGCGCAGGCCAAAAAGGCCATGGCCGCGCATGAGGCCGGCGAATCGCCCGCAGCCGCTGCACCGGCTCCTGCTAAGCCCAAAACCCCGGCCCCCGCGGCTGCGCCAGCCGAAGCCCCGGTAGCCGTAGCCGCGCCTGCGGCCACGGCAGAAGCAGAGGCGGCCCCCGCCGCACGCCCGGCCCGCCCCGCAGCCCCTGCCGGCGGCAATGGCGCAGCGGCGCCCAAGGCAGCGCCCAAGCCTGCACCCAAACCCGCGCCCAAGCCCGCCCCCAGAGAGGAACCGGCTGAAGTAGCCGCCTCTCCCCAAGAGATGACCCGGCGCGAGTTCATCACCTATGCCTGGGGCGCAACGCTCGGCCTGCTGGCATTGGAGGGCGGCGTCGTCTCCTTTATGTTTATGTACCCGCGCTTCCGCGCCGGCGAATTCGGCGGCAAGTTCTTCCTCGGCCCGGAAAGCTCGCTGCCCGCCCCCGACGCCCCGCCCCAGCCCAACACGGCAGGCAAGTTCTGGATGGTGACCACACAGGAGGGCGACCCTAAGGCGCTCTATATGGTCTGCACCCACCTGGGCTGTCTCTACAAATGGGAAGCCTCGAACGGCCGCTTCGAATGCCCGTGTCACGGGTCCAAGTTCACCCATGACGGCTTCTATATCGAAGGCCCCGCGCCGCGTTCGCTCGACTCTTTTGAGATTACCATTGAAAACGGCGAAGTCGTGGTGGACACCGGTTCCAAAATCCTCGGCGCGCCATCTGCCGAATCACCGGCCCGCGCTGCGGTCTAATTCGTTTCGCATCAGCGTCTAGTCCAATCGGGTTCACGAAACGGAGCTGCAATGGCTGTTCAACCAGAGGTCCGCAACAAAGGGATGCTCAGCACCATCCTCGGCGTTGCCGACGACACCTTTACACGCATCACCGCCGGGATCAGTGCGGGTGAAATGCGGCGCATGCTGCGCGGCGAACCGCCCGGCAGGCCCAACCCACGGCTTAAGCCTCATTCGGAGACCTTCCTTCTCCACATCAAACCGACCTATTATCACGAGAGCGTGACCCGTTTCACCCATACATTCCGCCTGGGCCTGCTCTCGACCTACCTGTTCTTTGTGGAGACCATCACCGGCATCTTTTTGATGATCTGGTATGCGCCGACGCCCGAACGAGCTTACACCGACATGATCCGGCTGCTCAGCAATGTGCCGTTCGGCCAGTTTATGCGCGACATCCATCGTCTCGGCGCAGAGATGATGGTCGCCATCGTCACCCTGCACATGGTGCGTACCTATCTGACCGGGAGCTATAAGGCCCCGCGCCAGTTCACCTGGTTCACCGGCGTCATCCTGTTGGTGATCACGCTCTTCCTGAGCTTCTCCGGCTATCTGCTCCCCTGGGATCAACTCGCCTTCTGGGCGGTCACCATCGGCACCTCCATGGCCGAAGCCGTCCCGCCTGCTATCGTCGGCGAGACCGTTAACCTGCTGGCACGCGGTGCGCCCGACATCGGGGCCAATGGGCTGATGCGCTTCTATCTGCTGCATGTCTTCTTCCTGCCCTTGCTGCTCTTTCTTTTCTTCTTTGTCCACTACTACAAAGTGGTGCACTTCGGCATCAGCTTGCCGGCCCAAGAAGAGGAAGTCGGCCAGGATACAGCCAACAAAGTTCCTGCCGACCGTCGCGTCTACTTCCTGCCGGATGTGATGATCGACGAGGCTTCGTTCCTCATCGGTTTTACCACGCTGATGGTCGTGCTCACGGCCTTCTTCTTCCAGGCTCCGCTGGAATCGATCGCCAACCCGCAGTCGACGCCGCTGCATACCGTCGCGCCCTGGTATTTCTACTGGCTCCAGGGCCTGCTCAAGATCGCCGACAAAACCATCGCAGGCGTTATCCTGCCAGGGGTCCTGCTGGTGCTGCTGGCCGGCATCCCCTATCTGGACCCGAACCCCAGCCGCCGCGGGGCCGACCGCCGTGTCGCCATCATCAGCGGCATCGTGGCGGGCATCGTCATGATCATCCTGAGCTGGATGGGCACGCCGCACTACGCCGTCCAGGGCGCGCCCGCAGTCGAAATTGTACAAGAGCTGATGCCCGAAGAGGGCGCAGGGCTGGTGCGCGAGATCGGCTACGAAGGCTTGCCGATCGGGACCTACGACACCCGCGAGGCGCATCCGGAGGCGCAGGGCGAGTTCGCCGAACTGCTGCATGAGTTTGCGGCCTCGGTGCGCCGCTTCGACGAGCAGGATGATGACTTCAACAACGCCTATGGCATCCTGGACATCAGCCAGAACCAGGCCGGGCTTAAGAAGATCAGTTGGGAGATCAACTGGCTCAGCGCAGCAGGTGAAGAAGACCAGTTCACGCGCAACTTCTATCTCCACCAAAACTCCATGTACTGGGAACAGTACGGGCTGCGTGACTTCAGCTACGCCCGCCAATCTCCCGCAGAGGAGCAGTAAGCCAGCATGCACAAGCCCTGGTATTCTTTCCTCTATATCAAGTCGCCCATCGTCAAGATCGCCCTGGGCATCCTCGCCGTGCTGATCGCTGTGGTCGTCCTCTTATTCCAGGGCGCCCTGGAGGAAAAGCGCATGGCTGCCCAGACCGCTAACTGGGACGGGCGCAGCATCGAGAAGGGCGCAGACCTCTTCGCCAACAACTGCGCCACCTGTCACGGCTTCAACGGCGAAGGCGGGGCCGGCCCCGCGCTCAACTCGAAATACTTCTTCACCCAGCGCCTCGCCGACGTCAACTTCACCGGTACGCTCGAAGACTATATCAAGCTCACCGTCTCCGCCGGGCGGCCCAGCAAGCCCAACAGCCAATGGTCGGTGATGATGCCCACCTGGAGCAGCCGCTACGGCGGCCCCCTGCGCGATGACCAGGTCCAGCAGCTTACCGACTATGTGATGAACTGGGAAAGCACTGCGTTACAGCAGACCCCCGAAGAAGACCCCTGGATCCCGTTCAAGGACGCGCCGAGCAAGGCCACGGGGGAGGCCGCAGCCCCGGCCGCGGAGACTCCGGCAGCCACCGGGCCGCGTGAGCCGCAGGTGATCTTCACCGAGTTGGGCTGCGCCGGCTGCCATAACCTGACCGAGCCGCAGACAGACTCGAACCGCGGGCCAGTCGGCCCCAACATGGGCAACCTCTATGAGAATGCCCCCAATCGCGTGCCGGGCGAAGATGCATCGACCTATGTCCACAACAGCATCCGCGACCCCAACGCCTTCGTGGTGCCGGGCTATCAGCCCAACCTCATGCCTGCCGGTCTGGCCGACCGCATGACCCCCGAAGAGTTGGACGCCCTGGTGGCCTGGCTGCTCGACCCGAACCGCACGCAGTAGGCGGCGTTTCGAACGCTTGATGTGCAAACGCAAATCATCCTACAGCCGTTCCTGTGCAGGATGACCCAAGAAGGCCTCCTTCGCTCCAGTTGGGTGTAGACCACGCCCGCTTGGGTGGGGAGGCCTTCTCTATAGAGAGGGCGAAACGGAGTGATGCTTCGTGCCGGCAAGTGATTTTGTGGGTGAGGCAGCAGATGATGTGAGGCAGGATGCGCTCTCTGTTCAATCTACACAGTTATCCGGCCCAGCTTGTCCTAGGGATCTTCATTTTGATCCTGCTCACCACGCTCAGCGCCGGTCTGCCTGCCTACTGGCTCACCCGCACCGAACTGGAACGGCAGGCCTGGTCGCATGTCGCCAGCGCCGAACAGGCAACCGCCTCGCTGCTACAAACCGAACAAACACGGCTCGATAGCCTGCTTCTCCTGCTTGCCGAACGTCCCACGCTGCACCGGCTTCTGGCCGGCCCGGGCCTGAGCGATCTCCCCTCCTATTTACGTGCATTTCAGACCCAGAGCGATCTGGATATCCTCTTTCTCTGCCCCTTCCCAGGCAACGCCGCAGACCAAGATACGCTGCACAGCGCATGTCCCCAGCCGATCCCAGCCGGTTTCCAACTCTACCAAGGGCGCCCCGCTGTGCTCGCGGCAGGGGAGATCCCGGAGATCGGCGGCGCGCCCGCGCCGGGGGTCGCCGTTGCCGGGCGCTGGCTGGACGAACTCTTTCTGCGCCAACTAGCATCCGACACCGGTGTCGGCCAAACCATCCTGCAGGCGAATGGCGCGCGCCTCTCCAGCAGCCTGAGTGCGCTGGCGCTTGCTCCTACCGCCGCCCCCGTCGCTGGGGCGATAGGACACCGCTTAATCACGATTGATGGAAGCCGTTACTTCTCCGCCTATGTCCCTCTGTCGGGCGGCGCAGGCGACAGCCTCCTGCTTATCGAAGTAGCGCTACCGGTCGACGAACTCTTTGCCACTCAAGGCCGCGCCCGCGCCATACTTGCCCTCAGCACCGGTCTCGTCGCCCTGCTAGGCCTGCTGCTGGGCATGTGGGCGGTGCGCTGGCTGACCGGTCCACTCGATCAGTTGACACGCTCGGCAGAAGCGCTGACATTCAGCCCGCCGCAGCCGCCCCGAGCCGGATTGTTGACTGCCAACCTTCCGCTCCCCTCCGGCCCGCGCGAAGTGCAGACGCTGGCCGTAGCCCTGCAACGGAGCCAGGCCGGCATGTTGGCCGCGCTCGACGACCTTGCCCAGGCCCATAGCTGGCTGAACAGTGTGGTGCAGTCGATTGTCGAAGGCGTCATCACCCTAGATGACAGCGGCCGCGTCACGTTTATCAACGAACGGGCCGCCGCCAGCGCGGGGCTGACAGTAGAAGCCGCACGCGGTCGCCATGTGGACGAACTCTTTGCAGTGGCCGACGAA
>QEUY01000073.1 GCA_003577365.1 Chloroflexota bacterium
ACGCCAACTTGGGGGCAGATGATCCGCGACGGGACGATGCACCTCTCCACATCGCCTTGGTTCTCGATCTATCCGGGCCTGGCGGTGCTGTTCACGGTGCTGGCCTTTAACCTGCTGGGCGACGGGCTGCGCGACGTGCTTGACCCCAAGCTGCAAGCGTAGGTGATCTTTCCGAAAGCTCCCTTGCTGGGGGTGTTGTTTTTTAGTCTGGCGCCTTTAGCGCCGGCAGCCGCGTGATGCTGCTGCGGAAGCGTCGCCAAAGCAGGAGGGCGTTGACCGGCGACGTGACCAAGAACGCGCCCCAGATCGTCGTCAACCCGCCCCCCAGCCAGGTATTCAAAAGCCCACCCAAGATCACCGCCACCCAGATGCTGCTCGTCCCCACACGCAGCGGGTATTGCGAGTCGCCCGTCTGCGTGAGCGCGATGGCGCGCAGACCGGCTGCGCCCTGGGCCATCACCTCCGGGTCATCGGTGAAGATGCGCAGCACCAGTTCGGGGACGGCGAAGAAGACAATGCCGAGCGCGCCCATCCAGATCGCGGCCCAGGTGGTGGCGATGCGTGCCACGGCCTGCCCTTCGTGATAGCGCCGCGCGCCGACGCTCTGCCCCACCAGCGCGGTGGCCGCGATCGCAAAGCCCAGGCCGGGCAAAAACGAGATGGACATGGCGTTCATGGCGATGCGGTGCGCGGCCAGCGCCAGCGTGCCCAGATGCGCCACGATGATCGACATGCTCAGAAAGGCGACCGAGTTGAGCATCTGCTCGGCGGCGGCGGGGATGCCGATCTGGAGGATTTGGCGCGCCAGCGGGAAATCGGGCAGCCAGCCGCCCGCCCCGCGAATGCTGATGCCGTTGACCCCGCGCCACATGACGACGAAGAGGATGCCAAAGCCGATGGCGCGTGCCACGAAGGTGCCCCAGGCGCTGCCCACCGCGCCCAGCTCGGGCATCCCCAGCGTGCCGAAGATCAGCCCATAGGAGACCACCACGTTGATCACGTTGGCGATCATGCTGATGACCATGGGGGTGCGCGAATCGCCCACACCGCGCAGCACCCCGCCGCCCAAGAGCGACAGCGTGAGCACCACCACGGTTCCCATGGTGACGCGCAGATAGTCGACGCCGATCGCCGTCACCGCCGGTTCCATGCCGAATATCGCGATCAACGGTTCGGCGGCGAAGAGGCCGAGCAGCACCAGCGGGATCGAGATAAAGATGCTCCACACCAAGGATTGCTTGGCCAGCCGCGAGGCGCGCCCCAGATCGCGTGCGCCGACCGCCTGCGCCACCAGCACGGAACTGCCGACCGAGGTGGCGCTGAGCGCCGAGATGACAAAGAACATGAGTTGGATGGCTGCACCCACGCCGGCCAACGCTTCCGGCCCCAGCCGGGCCACCATGACCGTATCGGTGATGCCGAGCAGCGTCTGCATAAAGTTTTCGCTGATCACCGGCCAGGCCAGGTTGATCACGCGGCGGCGCAGCGCCGGCTGGTCGACGGCCGGGGCCGCTTCGTCGCCCCGCGTTCCGGCCAGGGGCGGCTCCAATACGGCTTCGGATGGCGAAAGTTCTCCAGGCACGATTTGGTCCCTCTACAGTATGGATGCGACATGAAATGGCCGGGCGCGGCCCGGTCATGGTTTGGCTCTCTAACAAAGGTGACCCACTATAGCAGAAGGCTGGAGGGCGATCAAATATCTAAGTGTACGGCGTGGGATCGATTTATGGCGTGGGATCGATTTATGAGGTGCAAAAGAGCGGATCAGGCAAAATGGGTAAAGAAGTGCGGGTAAAGAAAAGGTGCGTCTAGCTAGACGCACCTAGAAGTACTGACATGTCTCATCCTCTGGCCGGGGCCGGCTCAGGCCGCAGCATGCACAATCGGCTGTGCAGCCACCTTGCGCGGCACCACTTGGCTGCTGAAGGGGCGCACTGGTTGGCTCTCCCGGATCAGCGGTGTGCTTTCGATCGGCAACTGCTCCTCCGGCAGTTCGGCAATGACGACGCTGTTTTGCGAACCGTAGGTGTTGGTGGCGTAGCCGTCGGCATGGGAATCGGTGCGCCACTGCCCATCGATCAGATAGCGGAACTCATAGCGTCTGCCCATCGGCAGATCAAGCATGGCCTGCCAGACCCCATTTCGGTCTTGGCGGAGCGGAAGATCGCTTTTGCTCCAGTTGTTGAAGTCGCCCGTCAGATAGATGCGGTCTGCCCAGACACAGGACGGCAACTCAAAGGTCACACGTACATGGCCGGGATAGGGAGATCTCGATTTGCGGATCATTGCCTTACCTCCTTCTGCCGGAAACAACCGAACCAGTACCAAACCGAACTGTCATATCGAAACTGTCAATGAAAGGCCTGCGGCCTCTCCCGCCTTAGGCCGGGGGGCGGTGTGCTGTCTTATGTCAGGGAGATCTTCATTATAGCAGATCTTCCTTAAGCGAGGATTAACGTTGTCCGGCGCTGAGTTAACGCTGCTTAAGCGTATGATGAACGCAGCCAACGCCTTGCGTTGGCTGATGTGGTTGCTTTAGTCTACCTGATCGAAAGAGGGCACAAAAGGGACAAATGTCCCTATTTTTCAAACATCGCGGTTGTGCAAAATATCCAAAAACAGCGGCGGGGACATCTGCCCCGCCGCTGTTTTTGGGCTAGCCGTTCGGCGCACAGCCGGGTCGCTCACCCGGCGACGATGTTTACCAGTTTGTCGGGCACAACCACCACCTTGCGTACGCTCTTGCCGTCCAGCCAGCGGCGCACGTTCTCCAGCGCCAGGGCCTGGGCCTCGACGGTCTGGCGGTCGGCGCCGGGTGCGACGATCAGCTTGTCGCGCACCTTGCCGTTGACCTGCACAACGATGGCGATCTCGTCCTCGCTGGCCTTAGCCGGGTCGCCCTGCGGCCAATGCTGCAGATGGACGCTCTCCATATGGCCGCGACGATGCCACAGCTCTTCGCTGATGTGGGGGAAGAGCGGGGCCATCATGCGCAGCAGCGCGTCGACCGCCTCCTCCCAGATCGGTGTCCCCCCTACCGGCGTTTCCTTGGCGCGGATCATCAGGTTGTTCAACTCCATCAGGGCGGCGATGGCCGTGTTGAAGCGGAAGTTCGCTATGTCCTCGCCGACCTTGATCAAGGTCTGGTGCAGCTTGCGCTCCAGGCTGCGCGCCATGTCGCCCGCTTCCTCGCTCTTGGCAGGATCGCCCTTGGCTGGGCGCGGCGGGTCGACCACCACGTTCCAGACGCGCGCCAGGAAGCGGTACACGCCTTCGATGGCGCTGGGGTCCCACGGCCCGCCCAGGTCCCACGGCCCGATAAACATCAGATAGCCGCGCACCGTGTCTGCGCCATAGCGCGCCACGTAGTCGTCGGGGTTGACCACATTGCCCCGGCTCTTGGACATCTTTTCGCCGTCCGGCCCCAGCACCATGCCCTGGTTGAACAGCCGCAGCATTGGCTCGTCAAAGTCGACGATGCCCAGGTCACGCAGCGCCTTGGTGAAGAAGCGCGTATACAGCAGGTGCATGGTGGCATGTTCGATGCCGCCGGTGTATTGATCCACCGGCAGCCAGTAGGCGCCTTTCTCCGCGTCCCAGGGTATATCGTCGGCGTGGATCGTCTGTCCGGCTTTCCAGTAGGGCGAGATATAGGCATAGTGATACCAACTGGAGCACATGAAGGTGTCCAGGGTATCGGTTTCGCGTTCGGCGTCGCCGCCGCACTGCGGGCACTTGACATAGCGAAAGCCTTCATGATACTTCAGCGGGCTTTCGCCGGTCGGCTTGAACTCGGCATCGTCGGGCAGCAGGACGGGCAGGTCCTCGTAGGGAACCGGCACCGTGCCGCAGCGCTCGCAGTAGATGATCGGGATCGGCGCGCCCCACATGCGCTGGCGGCTGATCAGCCAGTCGCGCAGGCGGTAGTTGACGGCACGCTTGCCGCGGCCGGTGGCCTCCAGCCAGCCGATCACCTTGCCGATGGCCTCCCCCATGGGCGTGCCGTCGAACGCCCCGCTGTTGACCATCATGCCTTCGGTCTTGGAGGTATAGGCCTCGCTCAGCGGGCCGGCGCTGCCGTCGGGGTCGCTGATCACGCGGCGGATCTCGATGCCGTATTTGGCGGCGAACTCGAAGTCGCGCTCGTCGTGGGCGGGCACGGCCATGATCGCGCCGGTGCCATAGCCCATCATCACATAGTCGGCGATCCAGATCGGGATGCGCTCGTCGTTGACCGGGTTGATGGCATAGCCGCCCGTGAAGACGCCGGTTTTCTCCTTGTCGGCGGCGGCGCGTGTCACCTCGTCCATGCGCGCGGCCTGGGCTTGATAGGCCTCAACCTGGTCGCGCATCTCGGCGGAGGTCACCTGATCCACCAGCGGGTGTTCGGGGGCCAGCACCATAAAGGTCGCGCCCCACAGCGTATCGGGTCGCGTGGTGAAGACGACCAGCGGGTCGCCCTGCTCGGTGTGAAAGGTGACTTCGGCGCCTTCGCTGCGCCCGATCCAGTTGGTCTGCATGACCTTGACCCGTTCGGGCCAGTCGATGGTCTCCAGCCCCTCGATCAGTTCATCGGCATAATTGGTGATGCGGAACTTCCATTGGTTCAGTTCCTTCTTGATCACTGGCGTGCCGCAGCGTTCGCAGCGGCGGTCTTCGCCCCAGACCTGCTCGCGCGCCAGCGTGGTCTGGCAGTTCGGGCACCAGTCCACCGGCGCGAATTCACGGTAGGCCAGCCCGGCGTCATAGAACTTGCGGAAGAACCACTGGCTCCACTTGTAATACTCCGGGTCGCAGGAGATCGCTTCGTGGTCCCAGGCCCACATGGCCCCCATCCGGCGCAGTTGGCCGCGCATGCGTTCGATGTTGGCATAGGTCCACGTTTTGGGGTGGATGCCATGCTTGATGGCGGCGTTTTCGGCGGGCAGCCCAAAGGCGTCAAAGCCGATGGGGAAGAAGACGTTATAGCCGTTCATGCGCCGCCAGCGTGCCGCGGCATCGCTGGGCGTGAAGGCATACCAGTGGCCGGTGTGTAGATCGCCCGATGGGTAGGGCAGCATAGTCAGAGCATACCACTTGGGACGCGTGGCGTCTTCCTGGGTGTCATACAGCCCTTGCGCTTCCCAGGCAGCCTGCCATTTGGCCTCAATCGCTTGTGGGTTATATCGGTTCGACATGGTTGACTCCTGTCGTTGCGCGCGCATGATTGCCCTGAATCGGGCAGGTGAATGATCGACAATCCATGATCAACAAAAAACGTGAAACGCAAACGCAAGGCACGCCTTGGCGTGCTGCGTTCACACTTCACGTTGAATTTTGGCCCGCGTGGCGTCGATGTCGCCGCGGGCTAACTAAGCGCGATCATGCCACCGACGGCGGAGCCGGCGGCGCTGACGGGGTGAATAGCTCTTACGGCAATGGGCCAGTCGGTCTGGCACGAATGAGCTACCATGGCAACGATTATAGCAATTCCCTATGCGCTTGGCAAGTGGTCAAGCCTACATAAGATCGGCTCTGCACGAGACCGCATCTGCATATCATACCTGCGTATGATGACGGTGTTTGCCATGCGCGGCTCGCTACGCGCCGATCTTTTCGCCCATCGCGACCGGCGTGAGCCAACCCCATTTGTCCTCTTTCTCCCCGCGGATGATGCCGAAGAAGACCTCCTGAATGGCCTTGGTGATGGGTCCGCGGCTGCCGCCACCCACGGGCATACGGTCGACCGAGCGCACCGGGGTGATCTCGGCAGCCGTGCCGGTGAAGAAGATCTCGTCGGCCAGATAGAGCATCTCGCGCGGCAGGGTCATCTCTTTGACGGTGTAGCCCAGGTCTTGGGCGATGGTGACGGCGCAGGCGCGCGTGATGCCGCCCAAGATGCTGTTGGCGAGCGGCGGCGTATAGATCTCGCCTTTGTGGATTACAAAGATGTTTTCGCCGCTGCCTTCGGAGACATAGCCGTTGATGTCGAGGGCGATGCCTTCGTTGAAGCCGTTGTCCTTGGCTTCCATGACGATGTTTTGGCTGTTGACATATTGCCCGCCGATCTTCGCCAGAGCGTTGAGCGTATCGGGGGCCATGCGCCGCCAACTGCTCACCTGAACGTCCACACCTTTTTCCAGCGCCTCTGCGCCCAGATATGCGCCCCAGGGCACGGTCGCCAGGATGGCGTCGACCGGACAGCCGCGGCCATCCACTCCCAGGGCTTCATAGCCGCGGAAGACAAGCGGGCGCACATAGGCATTGGTCTGTTTGTTGGCGCGCAGCACGTCGGCGGTCACCTGCATCCATTCGTCTACATTGAGCGGGGAGGGGATGCGCGCCACCTTGCAGCTAAAGAGCAGCCGTTCGTAGTGCTCACGCCCGCGGAAAATGGCCGGGCCGTTGACGGTCTCGTAGACACGGATGCCTTCAAAGACGCTGCTGCCGTAGTGCAAGGCATGGGCAAAGACATGCACCGTGGCCTGTTCCCAGGGGATGATCTCGCCATTCATCCAGATATAGTCGGCGCGCATTGGCATGGATTTCGCTCCTTAGGTAGAGGGTATGTGCGGCAAAGATAGGGCCGGGGCCAGGCCCCGCGTCGATAAGATCGCGCCGTATTATAGAATCAACCGCAGCGGACGCAAAGATCAGGCAGTGGGCAGAGGGGGAGTAGGGCTGCCCACTGCCTTTCTTACTGCACCAGCAGATGGTCAATCGCCTGGGTCAATTCGCCCAGCGTGGCGGCAATGGCGACGTTGTCGCACAGCGGCGCATATTTGAGCATGTCGCTGTCGCCGGACCCCCAGAGCATGGGCGGTTCCGGGTTGATCCAGATCGTGCGGCGGCTGCGCCGGGAGATGGTCTGGAAGATGTCGAGCCGCGGGTCGTTGTAGTTGTTGCGCGCATCGCCCACCAGGATAAAGGTCGTGCGCCCGTCGACGGTATCCATATAGTCCTGGTTGAAATTCTCCAGGCTGTAGCCCAGATCGGTGCTGTAATGGCCGGGCGGCATCCGCACCAAGACCTCGCCGATGGCGTCCTTGGCCTCGCGGCCCACAAAGTCGGGCGAGATGAACTCCAGATGGTCGATAAAGGCGAAGGCGTGCGTCTTGGTCACCAAGTCTTGCAGCGCATAGACCAGGCTGAGCATCAGCTCCGAGCAGTGGCGCATCGACGTGCTGATGTCGCAGATCACGACCAGCTTGGGTTTGAGCCGGTGGTCGCGGTGTTTGATCTCCATGGGCACGCCGCCGTGTTTGAGGTTGGCGCGGATCGTGGCCTTGGCGTCGAGTTGTCCGCTCTTGGCGCGTTTCTGGCGCAGCGCAATGCGGCTGCGCAGCCGGTTCGCCAGGCGGCTGACTTCCTTGCGCAGCCGGTCCATATCCTTGTCGGAGAGCGCGCCAAAGGGCCGGTCGAGCAGGTCGTCGATGCTTTCGTCCGGGCGCTGCTCGCTCATGTTGTCGGCGATCTTTTGACCGGCATATTGTGCGATCTGGTCTTGCAAGGCCTGCTGGTTGGCGCGCAGCAGCTCGCGCATCTGCTGTAGCCGCTCCTTGTTCATGCCCATCTGCGCCATCAGTTCCATCATCTCGCGCAGCGCGTCCTTCACCTCGTCAAAGCGCAGGGCGCGCATCATGCGCTTCGCCATCCACTCCTTGTAGCGCAGGTCGTCGGTGCGGTTCAGCCCCACCATCTGGCCCAACTGCTGCAGCTCTTGCTGGCTCAACTGTTCGCCGCGCAGCAGCTTCTCCATCATCTTGCGCAACTGCTCGTTGAACATGCGCAGCGCCTGGGCCAGCATATGCGCTTCTTCAGGACTCATGTCCTCGGTGAGGTCCTGCATGGGCGGGTTGTCGCTGGAGTCGAAGAAGAGCGGAAACAGCTCGTCGAAGGTGGGCAGGCTGGACGCGTCTTTGACCAGCGTGGCGCGCAGGCTCAAGCGGAAGGCCTCGCGGTCCTGCACCCCCAGATTATCCACGGCGAGAAAGGCATCGGCGCTTTCGGCCAGGCTGACGCGCACGCCTCCGGCGCGCAGCGCGGCAATGAAGCGGATCATGCGGTCTTCCATAGTCACCTGCTTCCTGACAGCTACTTCCTGACACCTACATCCGGCATCATCTATTCACTATTCACGCCAGCGATACTGGCTCAGATCGTCGTCGTCGACGCTCACCCCTTTGGAGGAGACCTGCAAGCGGCGGCGCACCTTTTGCAGATCGCTTTCATGTTTGAGCAGCACGCTCATGGTGTTTTCCAGCGTGCGGGCGTCGAGTTGTTTGGCGTTGAGCGCCACCAGCGACTTGGCCCAGTCCAGGGTTTCGCTGATGCTGGGCGACTTGCGCAGGTCGAGGTCGCGCAGCCGCTGCACCAGCTCGACGGCCTGCTGCGCCAGTTTGGGGTTCAACTCCGGCACTTTGAGCCGCACCACGGCTAGCTCCTGCTCCACATTCGGATAGCCGATAAAGAGATAGAGGCAGCGGCGTTTGAGCGCCTCGCTCAGCTCGCGCGTGTTGTTGCTGGTGAGCATCACCAGCGGGCGGTGGATGGCGCTGAGCGTGCCCAGTTCGGGCACGCTGACTTGGAAATCGCTCAGAACTTCGAGCAGAAAGGCTTCGAACTCGGCGTCGGCGCGGTCAATCTCGTCGATCAGCAGCACGGCCGGCTGCTCGCTGAGAATGGCCTTGAGCAGCGGGCGCTGCAGCAGAAAGCGCATCGAGAAAAAGACATCCTCTTCCTGCGCCAGCCGGTCGGCGGCGGCGGCGAGGCTGCCCGCGCCGGCGAGCGTCTCTTGCAGTTTGTCGCGCAGAAGCTGGGTATAGAGCAACTGCTTGGCATACTCCCACTCATAGAGCGCCTTGGTCTCGTCCAGCCCTTCATAACACTGCAAGCGGATCAGCTCGCGCCCGGTGGCGCCGGCGATGGCCTTGGCAAGCTCCGTCTTGCCGACCCCTGCCGGCCCTTCGGTCAGGAGCGGCTTGCCCAGTTGTTGGGCCAGGTAGACGGTGGTGGCGATTTCATCGCCGGCGATATACTGCTGCTTGCTTAAGGCCTGCTTCACGTCGCCCGGCGAAGCATAGGATTGCTTGTCAGTCACAAGTGATCTCCTCCGAACAGGGAACATTGCGGGGCGCTGCCGCGTGGGAACAGCATTATCCTAGAGCGGCAACGCCCTGAGTGTACACCAGCCCCCAAGCTTTGTAAACCAATCTGAGAAAGCTCTCATCCTAGAGCAAACCATATTCGGTTGCGTTCCGGATGTGGCTGGGCTACAATGCGCCCGCAGGCCCATCCTGGGCCGTATGATTCAGGAAGGTCAACTTGTGGCCGGCGAATACTTCTTTGTACCCATGGCCGAAGCCCATGCCCGCGAGATCGTGGCGTGGCGCTACCCAGGCCAGTACGCTGTCTATAATGTAGACGACGCCGACGTCGAGGCGGACGTGCAGGTGCTGCTCGACCCGCGCTATGCCTACTATGCCGTGACCGACAGCGCCGGGTTCCTGGTGGGATTTTGCTGCTATGGCCGCGATGCCCAGGTCCCCGGCGGCGATTACAGCGACGCCGCTGCGCTGGATGTGGGGCTGGGGCTGCGGCCCGACTTGGCAGGCCAAGGGCGCGGGCTGGGCTTTTTAGAGGCGATCCTCGACTTTGCCCGCGACCGCTATGCCCCCAGCCGGTTCCGGGCGACCATCGCAACTTTCAACCATCGCTCGCGCCGGGTCTTTGAGAAGGCGGGTTTTGTCGAGACCCAACACTTTGTCAGCGCCAGCGCCCGCCCTCTCGAGTTCGTGGTCATGGTGAAGCAGGAGGCTGCTCCGGCGTCGCCGGCTGCGTGATCGTCTCACCCGCATCCACTGCCCCCGTAACAACCTCGCCGGGCAAACCTACACCGCTGTCTGTCGCCGGGACAGGCGTCCACGTCGCGGTTGGCTCTGGCTCTGCCGGGGGCGCTTCGGGCGTGGCCGTGGGGTCTTCCGGCGGGGGCGGGGTTGCGGTCGGCTCGGCTGGCGGCGCTTCGGGCGCAGGCGGCGTGTCGGTGGGCCAGGGCGTCTCCGTCGGTATCTCGGTAGGTATTTCCGTCGGTAACTCTGCCGGCGTCTCCGCCGCGGGCGGTGTGTCGGTCGGCCAGGGGGTATCGGTGGCGATGGGCGGCGGCGCGGTCGGCGCTTCCGGCACAGGCGTCCAGGTGGCGGTGGGCGGCGGCGCGGCGATGGGATGCGCCA
>QEUY01000074.1 GCA_003577365.1 Chloroflexota bacterium
CGCCCGATCCCGCGCAACAGACAGCCGACGTTGTCCCCCGCCTGCCCCTCGTCCAAGAGCTTGCGGAACATCTCCACCCCCGTCACCACCGTGCGCCGCGTCGGCGTCAGCCCCACGATCTCGACCTCTTCCATCGGGTGGATTACGCCGCGCTCGATCCGCCCCGTCACCACCGTGCCCCGCCCCTTGATGCTGAACACGTCCTCGATCGGCATCAGAAACGGCTTGTCCATCTCGCGCACCGGCGTCGGGATGTACTCGTCCACGGCGCGCATCAACTCCCAGATGCAGGCGTACTCCGGCGCATTCGGGTCGCTGCTGGACGACTCCAGCGCCCTCAGCGCCGACCCGCGCACGATCGGGATGTCGTCGCCAGGAAAGTTGTAGCTGCTCAGCAACTCGCGCAGCTCCATCTCGACCAGCTCGAGTAGCTCCTCGTCGTCCATCATGTCGACCTTGTTCAAAAAGACCACGATCGCCGGCACTTCCACCTGCCGCGCCAAGAGGATGTGTTCGCGCGTCTGCGGCATCGGCCCATCCGGCGCCGCCACCACCAAGATCGCCCCGTCCATCTGCGCCGCCCCGGTGATCATGTTCTTGATGTAGTCGGCGTGCCCCGGACAGTCCACGTGCGCATAGTGCCGTGTCTCGGTCTGGTACTCGACGTGCGAGATCGCTATCGTGATCCCCCGCGCCCGCTCCTCGGGCGCATTGTCGATCTGGTCGAAGCGCCGGGTGTCCGCCCACCCCTTCAGCGAGAGCACTTTGGTGATCGCCGCCGTCAGCGTCGTCTTGCCGTGGTCGATGTGCCCGATCGTCCCCACATTCACGTGCACTTTCTTCCGCTCAAATACTGCCTTGGACATCCTCAACTCCTTCGTCGCAGGGAAAGCGAATTTTCAAACTTGCACCATCCCTAATGGCGCAACTGCACCGCCGGAACCGATCACGGCGGTGCAGAAGTCTTACAATTTCGGTTTGCTGGGCAACCACAAATGGATAGACGCCGCAAACCTGAGTAGTATAGACCACTGCCAGGCCAAATCGCAAATTTACATCTACCCAGCATTCACATAAGTTCGAACGCCGGTTAGGCAGCCCCGCTCTTGATCACCTTTTCGGCGATCGACTGCGAGACCGGGGAATATCGACTGAACTCCATCGTAAAGGTGCCGCGGCCGCTGGTCACCGAGCGCAGGTCGGTCGCATATCCAAACATCTCGCTCAGCGGCACCATCGCCGCGATCGCCTGGACCCCCCCGGCGCGCGGCTCCATGCCGTTGATCTCGCCGCGGCGGCTGGAGATATCGCCCACCACATCGCCCACATACTCTTCGGGCACCACCGTCTCGACCTTCATGATCGGCTCCAGCAGAATCGGCGCGGCCTTGTGGGCGCCTTCCTTAAAGGCCATGCTGCCCGCGATCTTGAAAGCCATCTCGCTGGAGTCCACCTCGTGATAGCTGCCGTCCACCAGCGCCACCTTCACATCCACCACCGGATAGCCGGCCAGCACACCGCTGTCCATCGCCTCGGCGATCCCCTTCTGCACCGCAGGGATATATTCCTTGGGCACAACGCCGCCCACGATCTTGTCTTCGAAGGCGAAGCCCTGACCCGGCTCGTTGGGTTCCATCTCCAGCCAGACATGGCCGTATTGGCCACGGCCACCCGACTGGCGCACAAAGCGCCCTTCGACGCGCACCGGGCGGGTGATCGTCTCACGATAGGCCACCTGCGGGCGGCCCACGTTGCACTGCACGCGGAACTCGCGCTTGAGCCGGTCGACGATGATGTCCAGGTGCAGCTCACCCATGCCGGCGATCACCGTCTGCCCGGTCTGGTCGTCGTAGTTGACGCGGAAGGTCGGGTCCTCCTCGGCCAGCTTGAGCAGCGCCTCGGTCAGCTTGTCCTGGTCGCCCTTCGACTTCGGCTCCACCGCCACCTTGATCACTGGTTCGGGGAACTCGATCGTCTCCAGCAGGATCGGCTGGTCGGGGTCGCACAACGTCTCGCCGGTGAAGCTCTGCTTCAACCCCACAATGGCGCAGATGTCGCCGGCGTCACACTGTTTGATCTCTTCGCGCTTGTCGGCATACATCTGCAACAGGCGGCCCACGCGCTCGCGGCGGTCGCGGTTGACGTTGTAGGCCATGCTGCCCGCAGACAGCTTGCCCGAATAGACACGCACATAGGCCAGCCGGCCAATGAACGGATCGGTCACGATCTTAAAGACCAGCGCCGAAAACGGCTCATCCGCATCGGGATGGCGCACAATCGGCTCGCCCGTGCGCGGGTCGATCCCATCCACGGCGGGGATATCCACCGGGCTGGGCAAATAGCGCACCACCGCATCCAGCAGAGGCTGCACGCCCTTGTTGCGCAGCGAACTGCCGCACAGCACCGGGACGATCTCGTTGCGGATCACCGCCTTGCGCAGCGCGGCAAAAAGCTCCTCTTGTGCGATCTCCTCGCCGTCCAAGAACTTCAGGGTCAACTCGTCGTCGGTCTCGGCGATGCGCTCGATCATCTGTTCGCGCGCCTGGGCGGCGGCAGCCTGCAGCCCCGCCGGGATCTCCTCGACCGAAGGGGCCGCGCCCAGCTCATCGCCAAAGACCAGCGCCTTCATCGAGAAGAGGTCGATCACGCCGCGGAAGCTCTCCTCGCGGCCGATGGGCAACTGCAGCGGAACGGGCGAGGCCCCCAGCCGATCCACGATCATCTGAATCGTGCGCTCGAAGCTGGCGCCCACGCGGTCCATCTTGTTGACAAAACAGATGCGCGGCACGCGGTAGCGGTCGGCCTGCCGCCAGACCGTCTCCGACTGCGGCTCCACGCCGGCCACGCCGTCGAAGACCACCACGCCGCCGTCCAAGACGCGCAGGCTGCGCTGCACCTCGGCGGTAAAGTCAATGTGACCGGGGGTGTCGATGACGTTGATCTGGCATTCCTCGCCGGTCACGCGGTCTTTCCAAGAGGTGGTAATGGCCGCCGCCGTGATCGTGATGCCGCGCTCGCGCTCTTGCACCATCCAGTCGGTAACCGCCGTCCCTTCATGGGTCTCACCCATGCGGTGAATTCGCCCCGAATAGAACAGGATGCGTTCGGTCGTCGTCGTTTTACCGGCATCGATATGCGCGATGATGCCGATATTACGCATACGTTCGATCGGATATTCAATACTCATAAAATGCTTCCCGTTTTTGAGCAAAAGCGTGCGGCGTCAAGGCTCCACAAAGATGGCCCCAATCAGCGGCGAGCGGGTGATGTCTACCGTAGACACCTGCCCAGCGCGCCAAACACGAGATGGTTCCTTGTGTCACGGACGCCGCACGGGTCTAAGACTTGATATCTATTCGGTTGCGCCAGCAAGAGCGGCTGGACGGCGGTCTTCCCCGCCTGAGCTGCGCCCGCCGTTCCAGACGGCCCAGCTTCACACGTCGAAACGCCGGCGCGCGTACTGCAATGCCGAGTCGCGCCCGCGTCTAGTAGCGGAAATGGGCAAACGCCTGGTTGGCCTCGGCCATCCGGTGTGTATCCTCACGCTTCTTCACCGTCGCGCCCTCATTGCGGGCGGCATCCATCAATTCGGCGGCCAAACGAGCAGACATATCGCGGCCGCCGCGCCGGCGGGCGCTGTCGATCAACCAACGCATGGCCAAGGCCATCCGCCGGTTGGCGCTGATCTCCACCGGGATCTGATAGGTCGCGCCACCGACGCGGCGCGGCTTCACCTCGACCAGCGGCGTCGCGTTCTTCAGCGCCTCTTCAAAGACCTCCATCGCCGGGCGCTTGGTGCGCTCTGCAATGGTGTCCAGCGCGTCATAGACCACGCGTGTGGCCAGGCTCTTTTTGCCGCGCTCCATCATATTATTGACAAACTTGGCCACCACGGTGCTGTTATACCGCGGGTCCGGCGTCACCGTCCGGATCTCAGCTCGCTTGCGTCGCATGCTTTTTCTCTCTTACCTAACCTACTTGAGCATTTACCTGGAGCATCACTTGGGCTAGCTTGGGCCGCCTACTTGGGCCGCTTGGTGCCGTACTTGCTGCGGCCCCGCTTGCGCCGATCCACGCCGGTGCTGTCCAACGCACCGCGCACGATGTGATAGCGCACACCGGGCAAGTCCTTGACACGCCCGCCGCGCACCAGCACCACGCTGTGCTCCTGCAGGTTGTGCCCTTCCCCCGGAATGTAGGCCGTGACCTCCATGCCGTTCGAGAGCCGCACGCGGGCCACCTTGCGCAGCGCCGAGTTGGGCTTCTTGGGCGTCGTCGTACGCACCTGGGTGCAGACCCCGCGCTTCTGGGGGTTGCCCTTCTTCATGCGTCGTGTGCGGCCGGTCAGCGTATTCTGCGTAAAGCGCAGCGCCGGCGCTTTCTCTTTCTTGGCAATGCTCTTGCGGCCCTTGCGGACCAACTGATTAATTGTCGGCAACAGACTCCTCCCTTACTTTGGGCCTTACTTTGGCGTCTCTGCTTGGCGTGCAGTCCCGGCGATCCTCAACCACGCGCCCAGGCTTCATCAATCGATTTCTTGTAGCTGATCAACCGGGTGGTTGCCACAATCTCACCAGCCCAGTCACACCGTCGTTCACTCACACGCTTCGTCCGAACCTCCGGCCCGCTGCCCAAACGCTTGTGCAGGGGCCTCCCACAAACAAAACGGCAACGGCTCCCTCATCGCCCCGACGCGCTTGCGTCCCCACGATCGGACCCGTTCGACTTCACCGCATATCAGTGCCATATCAGCGCCCAGCTTCATATCCAAACTGCACATCTGAGCAGGTCACTGTATAGACTGTGCCAATCCGTCGCGGCCCGCGGCAACGCCAAATTTCGACGCCCACCGGCTGGCCGGCGGTTGGCAACACCCACGATCAATAAGTGTAGCACACTCCGCAAGGGCGGGTCAAATCCGGCTCGACATTTTCAGCGCATGACTTGGCCCTCTCGGCCCGCCACCTCCTGATGCGCCCCGCGCCCAAAACCGCCCAGAGACCGGCAATCACATGCCCAATCAAAAAAGGACCCGGCCAGTGAGACCGGGTCCTTTAACCTGCACCAAATGACAGCCGGGCCCTGCTTTACATACCGCCGAGGCTGACCGTGAGCTTGCCCGTGTCGGTCGTGACATTGGCAGCTACACCCAAGCTCGGGTCCGCCAGCGCAGCGTTGATCTGCGCATTGATCGGGGCCAGCGCCGCGCCGCTGACGCTCATGTTGCCCACACCGGCCTGGCTCAGGTCAACCACGACATGGTTGTTCTCCACGCCGATAGTCCCGGCCAAGTCCAAGGTGTTGCCAAAGTTCGCAGGCAGCACGCCTTCCTTGAGATTGACGCGGATGAAGACTTGGTTATCAGGCTCAAACCACACGTTCACGCCTGTAACTGGGTTGTTCTCGCCGCCGTTCTGCTCCAAGAGCACGCTGAGCAGGCTGCTGAACTGAGACTCGTCCAGCTCCAGCGAGCCGGCCATCAGCCCCGACATGGCCATATTCTGCGCATCCAGCGCGGTTTGCACGTCGACGGTGATCGGGCGGTCCGGCATGCTTACCGCAGTTGCCGTACAACCGGCCAGGCTTGCCACCAGCAGCAACGAGACAATCAGTACCACCCAGTTCCTTCGGTTCAGCATAGAAACCTCCCTTTGTGTGCAAGAATGGTTAGGACTTTTTTGTTCGTACAGACTTCGCGGGGCGAACCTGTATGGCACAATTATAACGCACCACAGGTTAGGGCAAAAACGCACAAATTGCTGCCGTTCTTCGATATCGTTTTATCCTAGCTGTGGAAATGCGTTATTACTGTAGGTGGGATTAGCATTATACCAGGACCTTGCCAGCCATGCAACCTGCCTGCAGAGATACCTGACGCACGCGTGCCCCGTGCCGCGCCGATGCCCTTGCGAGTCGTCTCAGACAAGCATTTCATCCGATGATCGCTGCCTGTACACACAGTCAAGAATCGCTCAGCCCTTTTCGTCGAGGCCCAGACGCACCCTTTTGGCTGCTTTGCGCGCTTCGAAAAGCGCCATCCGGCTCGCCCGGCGGCCCGCGGCAATGTCTATGGCCGCTCGCCCCAGCGCCCGGAGCGCGCAACAGCGTTCAACGTGACGATTGCTCTACGATTGGCCCACACTTCTCTATACGCCTATACATCCTGCGCTCGGGGAAGCGCCCGCGCCTATCATCGTATCGAACAGACCAGGAGTCCAGCCATGCATACAGCTCTGCCACAAACCGAACAGCGCAACCCGGCCAGCGCCGCCATCGACACCCTACCCACGCTTGAGATCTGCCGTCTGATCAATCGCCAGGATGCCCAGGTCCCGCTGGCCGTGGCCGAGGCACTGCCCCAGATCGCCCAGGCCGTCGACTTGATCGCCGCCGCCGTGGAGGCCGGTCACCGCCTTTTCTACCAGGGCGCAGGCACCAGCGGGCGGCTCGGCGTATTGGACGCGTCCGAACTGCTCCCGACCTACAGCTTTGACCCCACGCGCGCCATCGGTCTGATCGCCGGCGGGCGCAGCGCGCTCACCGATTCGGTCGAGGCGGCGGAGGATGACCCCGATCTAGGGCGCAGCGATCTCCAGGCGCATGACTTCGCCGCCGGCGACATCCTGATCGGCATCGCCGCCAGCGGGCGCACGCCCTATGTCTTGGGCGGTATGGACTATGCGCGCAGCCTCGGTGCGCCGGTGGTGGCCGTGGTCTGCGCCGCCGGTTCCCCCATGGCGGCGCGCGCCACGGTCGCCATCGAACTGCTTACCGGCCCCGAGGTCATCACCGGCAGCACACGCATGAAGGCGGGCACGGCCCAAAAGATGGCGCTCAATATGCTCAGCACCGCGGCCATGGTCAAACTGGGCAAGGTCTATGGCAACCTGATGGTCGACGTGCGCCCCACCAACGCCAAACTGCGCGCCCGCGCCGCACGCATCGTCGCCGAGGCCGCGGGCCTCTCGCCCGACCAGGCCGAAGCAGCCCTCGCCGCCTCCGGCTGGGAGGTCAAAGTGGCGGTCGTGATGGGGCTGCTTGATCTGCCCGCCGCCGAGGCGCGCCGGCTGCTCGACCAGCATCAGGGCCGCGTGCGCGCCGCAGTGCAGGCAGGGAGAGGATAGGGGCAAAGAATTCACCGCAAAGTCGCAGGGGGCGCAAAGGCCAGAGGAGAGAGGGAATAGGGCGTAGGTGTTAGAGAGCAGACTCTGCCCTTACCCCCTACCCCCTCCTCAACGCAGGCTTTGCTCATAGCCGCTGAGCACGGCGTAGAGCACTTCGTCTAGGAAGGCGTCTACTGTCTGACGGACGCGCACGTCGTCGGCGTCCAACACGTGCGAGGTCTCGCTGCTGTGCAGCACCTGGTTTAGCTGCGCTCGAAAGAACTGCACGGCGCGGCCGGTCTCCATCAACCCCAGGCGGCTTTCTGCCGCCTCGCGGCCATATTCCAGCCCCAACTGCCGCCCCTCCGCCAGCACCCGCTCGCGCTGGTTGGGCTTCAAGGCATAGGCAATCGCCAAGGCAAAGAGCCGCCGTCCGCGCTGCCGCTGCAGGTCGCGCGCCTCGTCGTCCGTCTGGTGCGCCCAGCCCCCCGTGTCGTGCGGGATCTTCTGCAACTCCTCACGCACGCGGTCGACCGCCACGGAAAGCACAGCCTCTGAATCGGGCGCCACCTCATGGCGCACGCGCTCTTCGAGGAAGCGGCGCAGGTCGGCCACGCTAAAGCGACGATGCCCGCCGGGCGTGCGAAAGACGCGGATCTCGCCCTCGTCGGCCCACTTGCGCAGCGTCGTAAAGTGGACGCCCAGAAACTCGCTGGCCTCTTTCAAGGTCAGCCATTGCATCCCGCTTGGCTGCGCGGTCAGGGCATTTTGGGCTTGTGGGGATTTCCTCTCTGCGTCGTCGCTCATGTCTCTATTCTACGGGCAGCCGCGCCAATTTTCAAGCAGGTCGCCGGCACAGGGCTACAGCACCGTCACCGGGTCCACATCCACGCGCCAGCCAAAGGGGATCGCCAGCGGGCGCAGCACCGCGGCCGGGTCTGCCGTGGTCAACAGAATCTGCCAGCGGTAATAGCCGCGAAAGCGCGCAAAAAAGGCGGGCGCAGGCCCCACCAGCGCCGCAGCCTCTGCGCCCAGCCCCATCTCATGCAGCCGCTGCTGAATCAGCGCGGCCAGCGCCTCTGCCGCCTCCTGCGCCTTCTCGCGCCGCTTATCCCAATAGACCAGGCGCGCCATGCGGCGCACCGGCGGATAACCGTGCTCCTGGCGATAGCGCAGCTCACGGCGGTAGAACGCCTCATAATCATGCCGCGCCGCCGCTTGGATCACATAATGGTCGGGCGTATAGGTCTGGATCACCACGCGCCCGCCGCGACGGCTGCGCCCGGCCCGGCCCGCCACCTGGGTCAACAACTGGAACGAACGCTCGCCGCTGCGGAAATCGGGCAGATACAGCCCCACGTCCGCCGAGATCACCCCCACCAGCGTCACCAGCGGCAGGTCCAACCCCTTGGCGATCATCTGCGTCCCCACCAGCACATCGGCTTCGTGGGCGGCGAACTGAGCCAAGATCGCCTCATGGCTGCCCCTCCCCGCCGTGGTATCGGCATCCCAGCGCAGCAGCCGCGCCTGCGGCACGATCTGCTGCACCAACTCCTCGATGCGCTGTGTGCCCGTGCCAAAATAACGGATGCGTTTGCTCTGGCAGACCGGGCAGACCGTAGGGATCGGATAGCGCCTGTTGCAGTGATGGCAGATCAAAACGCTGGCGCGTTCGTGAAAGGTCAGCGGCACATCGCAGCGCGGGCATTCCTCCACATGGCCGCAGTCGCGGCAGTTGACAAAGGTGCTGCTGCCGCGGCGGTTCAAAAAGAGGATCGCCTGCTCGCCCGCGTCCAAGGTGGCGTGCAGCTCACCCTGCAAGCTGCGGCTCAGGATGCTGCGATTGCCGGCGCGCAGTTCTAGCCGCATATCCACCACCTCGACCGGCGGCAGTTCGGCATAGCGCACCGGCTCGGCGCGCGCTGTGCTGCCCGCCCCGGCAAGGGCCGCGGCATCGACAGGCGCGTCCGGCCCATGCCCCAAGACACGGCGCGGCATCCTGAGCAGCGCCATCTCGCCGCGCTCGGCGGCATAATAGGCCTCCAGGCTGGGCGTGGCGCTGCCAAAGATCACCACGCCGCCCACCAGATCGGCCAGATGGCTCGCCACGCGCCGCGCGTCATAGTAGGCCTTGTTCGACCCCCACACCTCGGCATCCTGTTTGTACGAAGGCTCATGCTCCTCGTCTAAGATGATCAACCCCAGGCGCGCCAGCGGGGCAAAGAGCGCACTGCGCGGCCCCACCACCACGTCAAATTCCCCGGCGCGCAGCTTGCGCCAGACATCATAGCGTTCGCCGGCGCTCAACCCCGAATGGACCACCGTCACCCGGTTGGGGAAGCGCCCGGCAAAACGCGCCACCGTCTGCGGCGTCAGCGCGATCTCCGGCACCAAGACCACCGCCTGGCGGCCATTGGCCAACGTCTCGGCAATGGCGCGCAGATAGATCTCGGTCTTGCCGCTGCCCGTCACGCCGTGGATCAGAAAATGCGCGCCCTTGCCCTGGCGGGGCAGACGCAGCCGCGCCACGCCTTGGCTGCGCACCGTCTCCCAGACCTCGGCCTGCTCGCTGGTGAGCGGCGGCGCGGTTGTGCGCGCATAGGTGCGGCCTGCCAGCGGATCCCGAAAGCGCACGGCCTCGGTCAGTTCCACCAGGCCCGCGGCCTGCAGGGCGCGCAGCGCGGCCAGGTCGGTGTTCACCTGGGCGTAGAGATCGCTCTTCCAGACCGGCCCGCCCGCCGCGGCCAGCGCCTGCAGCACGGGCAGATACTTGTCCACCCCGCGCAGTTCATAGAGCGCCTGGCGCGCCGCCGCCGGGTCGAC
>QEUY01001061.1 GCA_003577365.1 Chloroflexota bacterium
CGCTGCGCCAGTTCGCGCAGGATATGCGCCGCCAGGTCCGCCGCAGGGATGGCCCCCAACGAGTGCCCCCCCGTCGTCGAAGTCTGGGCAAAGAGCCGGTTGTGCAGAACCCAGCCGCTCATGGCGGGGTGGGCCAGCAGATCGCGCGCGGCCGCGTCTAGTTCCGCCCATGCAGGCCGCGGCTCGTCGTCTGTGGGCAGTGCAAAGTAGGCTGCCAACGCCGGGTCGGGCTGCGGCGGCGCAAAGCGCCCCAGCCAATCCTGGTAGAGAATATAGTCGTTGGGCAGCAGACGGGCCGGCTGCGCCTGCCAGTGCGCGGCCTGCGCCGTCTGCAGCCGGTAGCGGCAGAAGTCAAACGGCGCTTCCAGCAGCGTGGCGACGCCGCTGTCGGTGCGCACCGAAACCAATTCTCCCACGGCGTGGACGCTGGGCAGTTGGTCGGCGCGCATCCCCTCCGCGGCAAAGGCCTGCAGGATGCCCAGCCGCGCGTTGATCACCAGCCCAAGCAGAATCCCATCTGCCGCGCCGGGCTGCGGGGTGCGGATAAACCAGATCGACTGGTTGCCGCCCACGTCTGCCGGGCTGAGCAGAGCGCGCCAGCCTCCGGGCGCGGGCGGGGTATAGCGATGGCCTGCAAAGGCCAGCTTGCGCAGGGCGCGCTCCAGCGGCGCGGCCTCGGTGGGCGGCAGCAGCGTTTGCAGCGCATGGAGCGCGGCCAATGCGGTAGGTTCCTGCGCGGCCAAACGCTCCAAATGGCGGCGGGCGGCGTGCGCCACGGCGGGCCGGTCGTCCAGCGCCAACAGCCGGTAGAGATCGACGCGCTGGTGCGGCGGCAGCCGTTCCAGCAGCTCCATGACCATAAAGGCGACCGGCTCGCCTGCCTGGTACATCTGGGTGACATATTCGCTCAGGACACGGCGGTTGTATTGCGCCTCGTCCACCGCTTCGCGCAGGCTTTGGAAGGCGACCTCGTTGCTCTGGCTCAAATCGCCGAGCAGCGCCGGGGGCAGCGGCTCACCTAGAAATCGCTCTAGGATCAGCGCCGCGGTGATGCGTGTCTGCGCGTCATGGCTGCGGTTGGCCGCGGCGCTGCGCAGCAGCGGCCCGATCTCGTCGGGCGGCAGCAGCGCAGCCAGATGACCCAGCCCGCCGCGCACTTGGCTGCTCGGCGTGTCGAGGTGTTTGACCAGTATCGTGCACAGCAGCTCGCTGGGATAGCTCTGCACCATACGGCGCACCGCCTCCAGCAGTTCCGCCTCACTGCGCGTCTGGGCCAGGTGCTCCACATCCTGCGCCAACTGCCGCCGCTGTTGAAAGGTGTTGATGATCTTGTCGCCCATGGGGGAATTATAGCACAGAAGGGGGCCCTTCTTCTCTGCGCCCTCTGCGACTTTGCGGTGAAATCCTCTGTTATGCCCCTACTCCCCACTGCCCAGAACACCTGTTCGGATCGGCCCTTTTGCCTTGCTAGAAAGCCCCTTTCGTGCTATACTACAGACCGGTTTTTGGCCCAGAGACCCTCTACCGATGTGCGGTGGAGTGTGGGCAGTTCGCAGCCGGACCCAGGCATGACCCAAGCACTCTACCGCCGTTGGCGCAGCCAAGACTTTGACGAAGTAGTGGGCCAAGAGCATGTGACGCAAACCCTGCGCAACGCACTGCGCGATGGGCGGGTCGCCCATGCCTATCTCTTCTCCGGCCCGCGCGGCACCGGCAAGACCAGCACGGCGCGCATCCTCGCCAAGGCGCTCAACTGTAGCGCGCCCGAAGCACAGCGCCCCTGCAACCAATGCCCCACCTGCGTCGC
>QEUY01000075.1 GCA_003577365.1 Chloroflexota bacterium
AACGGCACGAGCGGGATCGCGGTGGGCATGGCGACCAATATCCCGCCACACAATCTGGGCGAGATCGCCGATGCCACGGTCTTTGTGATCGACCACTGGGAGCGCCGCAGCGAGATCGCGCTCGACGAGTTGATGGCCTTTGTCAAGGGGCCGGACTTCCCGACCGGCGGCGTGATCCTGGGCACGGAGGGGATCAAGCAGGCGCTGGGCACGGGCCGCGGCAAGGTGCAGATCCGCGCCAAGACCGCGATTGAAGAGAACAACAATGGCCGTTTCCGCATCATCGTGCAGGAGATCCCCTATCAGGTCAACAAGTCGGTCTTGATCGAGCGCATCGCCGAGCTGGCGCGCAACGGCACGCTGGACCAGATCAGCGACCTGCGCGACGAGAGCGACCGCCAGGGGATGCGCATCGTGATTGAGTTGAAGCGCGGGGCCGCGCCCAAGAAGGTGCGCAACCGGCTTTTCAAACATACGCAGTTGCAGACCACCTTTGGCGTCAATGCGCTGGCGCTGGTCAACGGCGAGCCGGTGACGCTGAGCCTGCGCCGTGCCCTGGTCGTCTATGTCGAGCACCGCGTGGAGGTGCTGACGCGGCGCAGCGAGTTCCAACTGGGCAAGGCGCGCGAACGGGCGCACATCTTGGAGGGGCTGCGCATTGCGCTCCAGTTCCTCGACGAGGTGATCCGGACGATCCGCAGCAGCGACAGCGCCGAGGCGGCGCGCGGCGCGTTGATGGAGCGGTTTGGGCTGAGCGAAGTCCAGGCGCAGGCCATTCTGGATATGCAGTTGCGCCGTTTGGCGGCCTTGGAGCGCCAGAAGATCGAGGACGAGTATGCCGAGGTCATGGCGCGCATCGCCTATCTGGAGGATCTGTTGGCGCATCCGGAGAAGATCCGTGCGCTGGTGCGTGAGGATTTGCTCTGGTTGAAGGAGAAATTTGGCGATGCGCGGCGCACGGCGATTGCCGCCGATGCCAGCGGCGAGTTCAGCGAAGAGGATCTGATCGCACAGGACAATGTGTTGATCAGCTTTAGCGCCAACTCCTATATCAAGCGGATGCCGGCCAGCACCTTCCGGGCGCAGGGTCGCGGGGGGCGTGGCATCAAAGGCATGGGCACGCGGCAAGAGGACGAGGTGATCAACCTGCTCTTTGCGCGCACGCTGGACTATATCTTATTCTTCACGGACAAGGGGCGGGTCTACAGCAGCCGGGTCTATGAGCTGCCCGAAGGCAGCCGCACGGCGCGCGGGGCGCACATTGCCAATCTGCTCAGCTTGCAGCCGGACGAGCGGGTGACGACGATGTTGATCGTCCCAGACTTTGACGATGCGGAGTATGTGACGCTTATTACGCGAAAAGCGCGTATCAAACGCATGGAGCTGAACGTCTTCAGTAATGTCAGGTCCAGCGGGCTGATCGCCATGAGCTTGGACGCCGACGATTCGCTGGACTGGGCGCGTATGACCAACGGCGAGCAGGAGTTCATGGTGGTGACGCGGCACGGCAAGGCGCTGCGCTTCCATGAACAGACGGTGCGGCCCATGGGCCGGTCGGCGGCAGGCGTGATGGCGATGCGTTTGCTCAACGACGACGAGGTGGTGAGCTTGGATGTGGTGCAGCCCGGCGGCGAACTGCTGGTGATCCACGAGCAGGGGTGGGGCAAGCGCACGCCGCTGGACGAGTTCAACGCCAAGGGGCGCTATACCCAGGGCAACTGGGCGACCGACCACCGGCGTTTGGACGAAGTAGGGCCAATTGTGGCGGCGCGCGTGGTGCATCCGAAGGACCAGATCACGGTCATGACGAGCAACGGGTTGGCGCTGCGCACGGCGGTTTCTGGGATCAGCCGGATGGGGCGCAGCACGCGCGGGGTGCGTGTGGTGAAGATGCAGCCGGGCGACACGGTGGCGGCGCTGGCGGTGCTGACGCATGAAGACCTGACGCGCGGGGTGGATGGCGGCGTCGAGGACGAGGCCGCGACCCTGCCGGGCGACGGGGCAGGATTTGAAACCGCGGTGGACGGCGAGTTGGCCGAACTGGAGGATGAGCCACTGGAAGGCGAGCTGCTTGAGGGCGAGCCGCTTGAGGACGATGACGGGATGTACTTGGATGATCCGGTTTTGGATGATCCAGAGGTAGAGACCCAGGAGCCAAACTGAGGTAGCTCTTGCCAGTGACGAGCGATCTGCACGCGGCGCTTACGCAAAGCCCAGGCCAGATGGTGGCCTATCTACGCCATGCGGAACCCGAACCGATGGCCGAGACGTTGACCGCCCTTGCCAACGCCGAGGGGGGCATGTTGGTCCTGGGCTGCGACGCGGAGGGGCGGTTGGGCGATGTCTTTGTGGAGGAAGACGCCGCCGACGCACTGCGCGCCGCGCTGCGCCTGTGTCGCCCTCCGGTGCGCACCGATTGGTCGCAGCAGCAAGTGCCGGGCGGGACGGTGGTGGTGCTGCGCGTGGAGCGCAGCGGCACGCTGCACAGCCTGTGGGATGGCCGCGTGCTGGTGCGTAAGGGGCCGGAGAACCGGCCCGTCGACGGCGCCGAGATCGAGCAGTTGCTGGCAAACCGCCCTGTAGGCGATTTTGAACTGCAGGAGGTAGCGGGGGCGACGCGCGATGATCTGGACGAGGATATCATCGACAACTACCTGGAGCGCCGCCAGAAACGCAACCCGCGTTCGGGAATTTTGCCCAAGGACAAGTTGCTGCAGCAGATCGGGGCGGTGACCGAAGCGCGTATCCCCACGGTCAGCGGGATGCTGCTGTTTGGCCGCGAGCCGCAGCTTTTTCTGCCTCAGAGCCGTGCCATCTTTGTCCGTTTCGCCGATGTGCAGCCGCGCGGGCCTGAGGGCAGTTTTGGCTATGGGCGGCGCGAGGAGCTGATCGGCCCGCTGCCGGTGATCATCGACCGGGCGTGGCGCGTGATGTGGGAGGAGATGGACAAGCGGGCGGTGGTGCGTGGTTTGCAGCGCCACGAAGAGACCGAGTATCCGCAATCGGCAGTGCGCGAAGCGTTGGTGAACGCTGTGGCGCACCGAGATTACCGGCTGACGGGGCGCAGCATCGAAATCCGCATGTACACCGACCGGCTGGAGGTGACCAGCCCGGGCGGGCTGCCGGCCCATATCACGCTGGATAACATCGTCGAGGAGCATTACAGCCGCAACCCGCGCATCGTCAACGGTCTCTATCAGTGGGGTTATATTGAGGAACTGGGTCTGGGTGTCGACCGCATGATCGAAGACATGGTCAGCGCCGGGCATATGCCGCCCAAGTTTGAGGCCAAGAGCCACCGCTTTTCGGTGATCCTCTATAACCGCAGGGACCCGGTGCAGGCGATGAAGTCGTGGGAGCAGAACATGAACGAGCGGCAGATCAAGGCCGTCGAGTTTCTGCAGCGCCACGGCACGATCACAAACCGCGATTATCGCGACCTCTGCCCGCATGTGGGGCCGGAGACGCTGCGGCTGGATCTGGCGGACCTGGTGAGCAAGGGGCTGGTGCTGAAGATCGGCGACAAGCGCGGCACTCGGTATATCCTGAAGTGAACGCGTGAGCGGGTCTGCTGCTGTGTTGGCCTGAGGTTTTCCAAACTATCCCAATTGGGTTATTGGGGATAGTTTGGAAAACAGTCAGGGCTGAAGCGGCGGCGGGCAAGACAAGGGCGCAGGGTTTCCCAATTGGGATATTGGGTTATGACTTGGGATACCCGTGCAGGCTTGGGTATCCCAAGTTTCTTGTGTGGCCCCTGGCGCGGTGCTATAATGGCGGGCATTACACCCAAGGACAAGTTATTGTATGGTTTATTGTGTGGTCAAGCTGTTGTGTGGCGATGTTCACAGGAAGTAGAGCGGAACTGCTATGGCAGAGGCGACAGAGAAGGCGAGCGACCCTTATACGCTGGTAGTCGAGCCGAAGGATGCAGGGGAGTTAGTCGACAGGGGGGTAGCCGGCGCCGGCAGGGACGAGGCAGAGCCACAGCCGTCGATGACCTGGATGTTGTTGCGCGAGTTGGTCGAGACGGTGGTCCTATCGCTCGTGATCTTCCTGCTGATCCGGCAGGTGGTGCAGAACTATCGGATCGAGAGCCACTCGATGGAGCCGAACTTCTATGAGGGGCAATTTATCTTGGTCAACAAGCTGGCGTACAAACTGGGTGCGCCGGAGCGGGGGGATGTGCTGGTCTTTCACAACCCGCGCAATGAGGATGAGGACTATATCAAGCGTGTGATCGGTCTGCCCGGAGACACGGTGCAGATTCAAGACCAGACGGTATTCATCAACGGCGAGCCTGTGCAGGAGCCGTATCTGCAGAATCGCATTCCGATGGGGACGGTCTTTGGCCCGGTGGTGGTGGAACCAAACCACCTTTTTGTCATGGGCGACAACCGTCCTAATTCCGAAGACAGCCGCAGTTTTGGCCAGTTGTCTGAAGACCTGATCGTGGGCCAGGCGTGGCTGCGGGTCTGGCCGGTGTCCGAGTTCGGTTTGGTTTCGCATGTGGATTTAGAGCCGGTGGTTCCGGTTTCGCTGGCGCCGATTCCTGCAACGCAGTGACAAGCGACAGGTTGGCTGTGGAAGCCTGAGTTGGGCACATGAGAAAGGTAGAAGGAGAATTTGAGTAGCTGGACCGCAGACGAGTTGAACCGAGTGGTGACACAAGCGATGGCGCGTGCCCAGAGCGCGCGGCCGCTCGGCCAGAGCGGCGCTGCAGCGTCGCGGATACTGACGCCTGCCGAGGCGGCGCGGCTGATCGACCACACGCTTTTGAAACCCGACGCCACCGAGGCGCAGGTGCGCCAGCTTTGTGCAGAGGCCAAGCAGTACGGTTTTGCCAGCGTGTGCGTGAACCCCACCTGGGTTGGGCTGTGCCGGGATCTGCTGGTGGATTCGCCTGTTAAGGTGTGCAGCGTGGCGGGCTTTGCGCTGGGCGCGACTCTGCCTGAGGTCAAGGCGTTTGAGGCCGAGCGCGCCATCCTGTCCGGCGCGCACGAGGTCGACATGGTGATCAATGTGGGCCGGCTAAAGAGCGGGGATAACCAGACGGTCTTCCAAGACATTGCCGCGGTGGTGAGCGTGGCGCACCGCTTGGGCGCGGTGCTCAAGGCGATCTTGGAGACGGCGCTGCTGAGCGAGGAAGAGAAGATCGCGGCGTGTGCGCTGGCGCAGGCGGCGGGCGCCGATTTTGTCAAGACCTCGACCGGCTTTAACGGCGGCGCGACCGTGGCGGATGTGGCGTTGATGCGCCGCGTGGTGGGGCCGGCGATGGGGGTCAAGGCGGCGGGCGGTATCCGCACGGCTGCCGAACTGCGCGCCATGGTGGCCGCCGGGGCGAACCGGATTGGGGCCAGCGCCGGGGTCAAGATCATGCAGGAGTTGGAGGCGCAGTCCGCCGAGGGCGAGTCCGAACCTGAGGCCGGGCGCGAGGTCGAGGCCGGCGTCGAGCCGTCACCAGAGACAGGGGACGCGTACTGATGTCCGCACGGGTGCAGGACTTTGCTTTGATGATCGGCCATGTGTGGCGCTGTACGAGCTGCCGTGAGGCGCTGATGGAAAACCCGGAAGTGATGTGGATGGGGTTCAAGCTCAGCGAGCAGCAGCGTGCGGCGATTCTGGAATTGAGCGATGAATCTTTCCAGACAATGACCAAACTGGCCAGTGCGACCGGGCTGGACCCGAAGGAACTAGAGGTCGCCATCGAGCATCCGCGCGCCCGTCTGCGCCATTTGGGCAGCGTGAAGGGGGATTACTTTCTGCGCGCTGGCGGCAGCGGCTGACGGTATGAAGCAAATTCTTCCCGGACTCTGGCAGTTCGACGAGATCGGCACGGCGGTCAACTGTTTTCTGTGGGAATGGCCGGGCGGGCTGACGCTGATCGACACGGGGATGTCTACCCACGCACAGACGATCATCGACGCGCTGGTGCAGAGCAATCGCCCGCTGCATTTGGTGAAGCGGATCGTGATTACCCATGCCGACCCGGACCATGCGGGCGGGTTGGCGCAACTGCGGCGCGCCACCCAGGCCAAGGTGGTGTGCCACGCGGTGGAAAAGGAATACCTCGAACACCCGGGGCGGCGCAAGGTGGCGGCGCTGTGGCTGCGTCTGCTGTTGATGCCGGCGCGGCTGCTGCCCGCCTTTCGCCTGCGGCCCGTGACGCCGGATGACCTGGTGGTGGATGGACAAGTGCTGCCCGAAGGCTTTATTGTCGTCCACACGCCGGGCCATTCGCCGGGCCATATCTCGCTGCTGCACCGCGAGAAGCGGCTGTTGATCAGCGGCGATGCGCTGGTGAACCGGGGCAGCAAACTGGGCGGGCCGGCGGGCGCGCTGACGCCCGACCCGGCCAACGCGCAGCGCAGCATTTGGAAGCTGGCCAAGAAGTATGGCGACGACTTCGAGACCGTCGTCTTTGGGCATGGCCCGGCGATCCTGAGCAACGGCGGCAAGAAGGTGAAGGCGCTGGCCAGCCAGATCTTCTCTGCCGAGGTGTAGACCGATCTAGTGCTTCGCCGGCTGCGCGGCCTGTGCGGGCAAGAGATCGCGCTGCGCCACGTTGGCGGCAATCTGTATCGGGTCATAGGTCGGCGAGTAGGGCGGCGCGTAGGAGAGGTCGAGCAGGCCGATGTCCGTGACCGTCATGCGCGCCGTGATGGCGGTGGCGATGATGTCGATGCGCTTGTTGACGCCCGCCTTGCCTACGAGTTGGCCGCCCAGGACGCGGCCGTTACGCCGGTCGAAGACCAGTTTGACTGTGAGCGTTTCGGCGCCGGGCCAGTAGCCTGCTTTGTCGGGATTTTCGATGACTGCACTGCCGACGAATTCGCCATCTCTGCCAAAGCGGTTGCTGCGGCGCGCCTCGCTTTCGGTGATGCCGGTGGTCGCCATGGTGTAGTCGAAGACCTTGACGACCGCGCTCCCCAGGATCCCCGGAAAAGTCTCCTGTCCGCCTGCCATGTTGTCGCCGGCGATGCGGCCCCCCTTGTTGGCCGATGTCGCCAGGGGGATCCAGGCGGGTTCTTCCAGCACAAGATGATAATGGGCTACGCAGTCTCCGGCGGCGTAGATGTCGGGGTCGCTGGTGCGCATGGCGGCGTCGACTTGGATCGCGCCGGCAACGCTCAGTTGGAGGCCCGCGGCCGCGGCCAACTCGGCGTTGGGCTGCACGCCGGTAGCGACGATCACCAGGTCGGCGTCGATGCTGCCGTCGGCGGCGTTGGTGAGCACGCGCAGGCTGTCGCCGGTCTGTTCAATGGCTTCGACCTTTAGCCCGGTGCGCACGGCGACGCCTTTTTCGACGATGTGGGCGGCCACGGGTTCGGCCATCTCCGGGTCGAAATTGGGCATGATCTGGGGCAGCAGTTCGACAAGATGCACCTCCATCGAGAGGTTGCGCAGCGCCTCGACCATCTCGACGCCGATGTAGCCGCCGCCAATCACCACGGCACGCTTGGGGGCGTGGTCTGCGATGTAGGCGTGGATGCGCTGGCCGTCGCTCAGGCTGCGCAGCGTGAAGACGCCGGGTAGGTCTACCCCGCGGATCGGCGGTTTGGCGGCGCGCGCGCCGGTGGCGATCGCTAATTTGGCGTAGGGCTGGCTGAACTGCTCGCCGGTGTCGGTCCGGCGTCCATAGACGGTGTGGCCGGCGGGGTCGATGCGGGTCACTTCATGAAAGATGCGCACGTCGATGCCGCGGCGTTTGCGCGCCACCTCTGGGGTGAGGATCACCAACTGGCGGTCGGAGGGGATGACGCCGCCGATCCAGTAGGGCATGCCGCAGGCGGAATAGCTGATGTGTGGGCCGCGTTCAAAAACAATGACTTCGGCATCGGGCTGCTCACGTTTGAGCTTGGCCGCTGCGCTCATGCCGGCGGCGTCGCCGCCGATAATCACAAATGGGGCGGTCATGGCGTTGTCCTATCGAGTATGGGCCTGTGTAGGCTGGGCATAGGCCGGAAGTTAGGCTGGTGCGTTGGCATGGCGATAGACGATGGAGCCGTCGAAGACCGTCAACAAGACGGTGGTATGTGCGATCTGGGAGACGGTTTCGGGCTGTTCGGCCAGGGCAAAGATATCTTGGTCGAGCGCGATCAAGTCGGCGCGCTTGCCTGGGGTGATGGAGCCGATGGTGCGCGCCCAACCACCTGCTTCGGCCGCGCCGATGGTGTAGGCATGGATGGCGTCAGGCAGGGGGATCGCCTGCTCAGGATGCCAGGGCGGGCGAGCAGCGTCGGGCCGCGTGCGCAGGAGCGCGGCACAGAGACCCCACCAGGGATTCGGATTGGCGACCGGTGCATCACTGCCAAAGGCGAGACGGGTCCCGGCCTGCAGCAAGCTGCGAAAGGCGTAGGTGTGGGCGGTGCGCTCTCCTAGGAAGCGGTCGGCGACGTCGCGGTCGTCGGGGGCGTGGAGCGGCTGGACGCTGGCGGTAATGTCGAGCCGGGCGAGGCGCGGCAGGTCGTCGGGGGCGATGGTCTGGACGTGCTCGATGCGGTGAGGGTAGGGCAGGGGCGGCGTGCTGTAGGCCATCTCGTCGAAGATGTCGAGCACAACGCGGTTGGCGCGGTCGCCGATGGCATGGACGCTGATGGGAAAGCCCAGTTCGGCGGCGCGGCGAAATTCGGCGGCCATTTGGTCGGGCGGCGTCACGCTCACGCCTAGGTTGAGTGGCTCGGCAGCCGAGGCCCTGGCGAACGGTTCGAGCATCCAGGCGGTGCGGCTGCCGAGGCTGCCGTCGGCAAAGACCTTGACATGGCCGAGACGCAGCCAGTCGTCGCCAAAACCGCCCTGCAGACCCAAGGCGGCTAGCTCGGTCAGTTGGTGGGCGGCGACGTTGCTGTGGACGCGCAGGCGCAGTTGGCCGCGGCGGCGCAGGCGCTGATAGGCGGCCAACATGCGCGGGCCTTCGCTGCCGTCTTTGATGCGCTGGTCATGCACAGCGGTGATGCCTAGGGCATGGAGACCTTGGGCGGCGGAGTGGAGCAAGGCGTCGAGTTCGCGATCTGTGGGTTCTGGGATCAAGCGGGCGATCAGGTTTGTGGCGAGTTCGCGCAGCACGCCGGTGGGTTGGCCGGTGTGGTCGCGGTCGATGACGCCGTTGGCGGGTGGTTCGGTCTGGGCGGTGATGTTCGCCGCTTGGAGCGCGGCCGAGTTGGCGACGCCGATGTGGTGGTCGGAGCGCCAGAAAAAGGCCGGGCGGTTCGGCCCGGTAACGGAGTCGAGGTCGGCGGCGGTAGGGAAGTCGAGGTCGCCCCACCAGCTTTCATTCCAGCCCTGGCCGGTGATCCAATCGCCCGGTTCGGAGTGTGCGACTGCGGCGGCGATGGCGGCGAGCATCTCGGCCTTGGACTTGGTGGCGGCGAAATCCAACTGCTGTTGGTTGAGCGCCCATTCATGCATATGAATATGGGCGTCGCAGAATCCGGGGAGGACGAGCTTCCCGGCCAGATCGATGCATTCGGTGTCGGGTGCGGCCAACGGCAGGATGGCATCGCTGCTGCCGGTGGCGAGGATCAGCCCATCGCGCAGGGCGACTGCTTCGGCCCAGGGCCGGTGCGGGTCGACGGTGTAGATACGGGCGTTGTGCAAGATCAGGGTCGAGTTGTACGACGGTACAGGCATAGGCATGCTGTCCCGGTCTGTTTGGCAGCCACGGATGCTGGCCTTACTATAGCAGAGAGTGAACGAAAGCGAAACTGACCAGGGTAAATTTGACAAGCGGCAGGGGCGATGATACCATGCAGTCCATCAACTGCCTGGTTTTGCACAGGGAGACGTGGTGTAGCGGTTAGCATATTGGCCTGTCAAGCCAAAGGTCGCGGGTTCAAATCCCGTCGTCTCCGCACCCGAGGTTGCCAAGAATGGGTCAACTGAGCTTTCAGTTGGCCCATTTGTTTTGTGGCCCAAGACCAAGTGGCAGTTTGACTTCAATGTCATTGCTATTACTTGCTCCCCATGTACGTACACTCGTTCGACAATCATCCTCACCAACTCGTGCTGGCGCTCTAGTTCGCCACGGCAGGCGTCCCAGCGGCGATTGAAGCTTGTGAGCAAATCGGCCGCTTGCTCCAAGTCATCTTTGGCAACCGGCGTCAACTGCTCGACTTGCTGCTGGAGCTTCAGACGCTGTGCCAAATACTCTTGTTCGTCGACAAACAAACCGTTATCCCAGCGCATGTCCATGCGCCGGATGATCGCATGCAGTTCAGCCAGGCGCTCTTCAAGTTTGTGCTCGCCCAACAACTCCCCGACTGCCCGGGTGATGGTCGCCTGCCAGTTGCGTGGGGGTTTCAATTGCCGGAGGACGCCAAGCACTTGCGCGTCGAGAAACTGGGCATGGGCCAACTTCTGCCGGTAGCTGTAGCCCATCTCGCGTGCCCGACAGCGGTAGTACGCAGCCTGCGACGCTTTGAGGTTCGGGCGCATCTTGCCATAGCTGCGGAAGGTCTTGCCGGTGGGCGGATGGCTGCAGCAGTCATAGCAGTAGACGAGGCCACGCAAGAGGTAGGGGTGGTACTTGTCGGTAGGACGCCGATGGCGGCAGTGCTTGGCCCGCTGTTGCTGGCACTTCTCGAAGAGTTCAGGCTGATGATCGCGGGATGTTGCCCCTCCTGCCACACGATGGGTGCTGAACGTGAACGAATGCCACGGCCGGTATAGGTTGTCTGTTGGTAGCAGATCTTGCCGAGATAGGTCTGGTTTTGGAGCATAAAGCGCATCGTGTCTTTGGAGAAGGGGCGGCCCGTCTTGGCGTGTATTGACAAAATAGGTTAGATGGGCGAGAGTAGCGGCAAAGGAGGACGACCATGAAACTCCATGCCAATGCCGCACTCACCATCAAACAGCGACTTGAGATCCAACAACTGTACACCCACGGTCAGC
>QEUY01000076.1 GCA_003577365.1 Chloroflexota bacterium
GCCCACGGCAGGGTAGGTCACATCCACCACACGCTGGCCGGGCAGCAGCGTCACCGGCACGCTCACCTGCGCCATCACCGTTCCCTCCGCCATATCCATATCGGTGACATACAGCGTCGCTTTGGCCGGCTCGGAGACCGTGAACCGCAGATAGGTGGCGAAAAAGGCATGGGCGTCGCCGGTTCCGCCCACGGTGGCGCGCTCGGCCAACAGCGCCCCATCCTCGCCCACCAAGGAGATCGCCACATTGCCCGTAAAGGTCCGGGCCAGCCCTGTCACGTCGATCGGGCTGTGATAGGCGCCGCCGCTCACCGGTGCGAGCACTTCCAGCGGCCCCTCGGGCGCGCGCCAGACCTCGGCAGGGGCGGCGATGGGCGCGCTGGGCCGCCGCGCCGGAGGGCTAACGACAACCGCCGCCTGGGCGGCGGCGGTCTCGGCTGCGTTGCCGGCGGCTGTATCGCTTACAGTCTCGCCGTCGGTGATTGGCACAGAACCGGTCAGCGGCCCCGTGTCGGTGATGCCCTCTGTACCGGTGATCGCCCCGGTGCTGGTCGCCCCATTGCTGACGATGATGGGCACGGTCAGCGTCGCCGCGCCGGACGGCGTGAGTTCGGCACTGCCCGTCACCTCTGCGCTGCCGGTGATTGTCTCACCCGCGGAGACCTCCTCCCCCGGCGGTACTTCCTCGCCTTCGCCCACCGGCGCGCTCAGCACATGGCCGATCACATGCAAGACGCCGTTTGTCGCTTCGATGTCCGGCGTGATGATGTTGGTGGCGTTGATCAGCACCCCGCCCTTGCCCACTGTAAAGGTGACAGCCGCGCCTTGGATCGTCTCCAACTGCTGCCCGTCTGAGACATCCTCAACCATCACACGACCGGGCAGCACATGATAGAGCAGGATATCCAGCAGGTCGCCGCTGGGGTCGGCCATCAATTCATCCAAGCGGCCTGTGGGCAGCGCGGCAAAGGCCTCGTCGGTCGGCGCAAAGATCGTATAGGGGCCTTCGCCCCGCAGGATATCGCCCAGACCCGCGGCCTCAATCGCCGCCACCAGCGTCGTAAGATTGCCCAGGGCCGCGGCAGTATCCACCACGTCGAGCAGCGCGCCTTCGCCCGTCTCGGCAGGGCTGGCAGCCGTGGGAGACATGGGCACAGCCTCAGTGACAGGCGTGGTTTCGGTGACAGGCATAACTTCGGTGATCGGTGCAGTCTCCGTGAGCGGCGCGGTTTCGGTCGCCTCTTCAGCCGCGGGCGCCTCTTCCTCGGCGGTGGGCGCAGCCTCAGCTTCCTCCACGGCTTCTTCCGTCGCTGCCGGCGTGGCCTCTTCCTCTGCCACAGCCGTCTCCGCCGCCACGGGTGCGGCCTCCGCAGGGGCCTCTAACGCGGCCTCTGGCGCTGCGGCGCCGGCCAAAACGACACGCGGGCGCGGGGTCGCAGTCGCCTCAGGTCTCCCTTCGACAGCGGTCATCACCAGACGCAGGGTCGGTTGAGCCTTGGCCTCGACAGCCACCTCGACAGCCGTCACACGCAGCGGCGTCATCGCCGCGGACGTTTCTGAGACCAGAACCGGGGCTACACGGGGCGCGGGTGGAGCAGCGCCGCCTACCGGCACGGTGGACCCGTCCGTGGGCACGGTCCCCCCAGTAGGGACAGTGGACCCGCCAGACGGCACAGTCGCCCCTTGTATCAGGCGTGCCCCCGCCGCGCCGAGCGCGGTCGCCGCGGAGAAGCCGCCCGGCCAGAACGTCAAAATCGCGAGGGCAACGATCAATATCGCCACAGCCAACGACCTCATTCCGCTGCGCGCGCTGCGAACCATAGTCTGTCTTCTCCTGTTACCTTGCATGCCGGCAGAATGCATGCCGGGCGCTGTTCAACTGGGATTCGGCTGGTGTTTGGGCAGCGTTCCGCGCTGATGAACGCCAGGGGCATTCTAGCATAACTTGCCTACCAGAGCGAAACGTCTGTACAATGCTTGAAAGCGATCAGATCCTAGCTGGATCCAAGCTTAGAGAGTCAATGTCTGCATGATCGAGATCCTGGTTCAAAACCCGCTGATCCTCCTCTTTATTGTCACGGCGACCGGCTATGCACTCGGCCGCATCAAGATTCAGGGCAGCAGCCTGGGCGTCGCCGCCGTTCTCTTTGTCGGGCTGGCGGTTGGGGCCTTGGACCCTCGATTGGCGCTGCCCGAAATCATCTTCCTGATGGGGTTGGTCATCTTTGTCTACACGGTCGGGCTGAGCAGCGGCCCCGGCTTTTTCGCCTCGTTTAACCGCCGCGGTCTGCGTGACAACCTCTTTGTGCTCGGCGTGCTTGGCGTCGTCGCGCTCATTGCCGCCGGGCTGGGCCTGCTGCTCTCGCTCAAGGCGACCATCACCGCGGGCATGTTCGCCGGCAGCCTCACCAATACCCCGGCCCTGGCCGGCCTGCTGGACACGCTGCGCGCCGCGGGCGCGCCCGGCGACCTCGAAGCGGCGCTGGCCGAGCCGGTCGTCGGCTACTCGGTCGCCTACCCCATGGGCGTGCTCGGCGTGATCCTCGCCCTGGCCGTCTGCCAACGCCTTTGGCAGATCGATTACCGCCGCGAAAGCGAACAACTGCGCCAGTTCAACTTGGTCGAGCAAGAGATCTACAACCGCACCGTGCGCGTCACCCGGCCCGAAGTCGTGGACATCCCGCTGCAAACACTCAGCGCGCAGCACCGCTGGGCCGTCGTCTTGACGCGCATCAAGCGCGGCGATCAACTCTTCTTGGCCGACGGCGAGACACGTCTCGCCTTGGGCGACCTGATCAATGTCCTGGGTGCGCCCGACCAGGTCGACCGGGTCACCACCCAATTGGGCGAAGCGACCCCGGAGCATCTCGAACTTGACCGCAGCCTCTATGACTTCCGGCGCATCTTTGTCTCCAACCCCGACATTGCCGGTCGCCGTCTGGCCGACCTGCGCCTCCCCGAACGCTTCGGCGCGCTGGTGACACGCGTCCGCCAAGGCGACATCGACCTCCTGGCCGACGGCAATACCGTCGTCGAACTGGGCGACCGCGTGCGCGTGGTCGCCAAACGCGACGCCATGCGCGACCTGAGCGATTTCTTCGGCGACTCCTACAAGGCGCTGAGCGAAGTCAATCTCCTCTCGTTCGGGCTGGGGCTGACCTTGGGTCTGCTGGTCGGGCAGATCCCGATCCCGCTGCCGGGCGGCGTCACGCTGACGCTGGGCAACGCCGGCGGCCCGCTGATCGTCGCCCTGATTCTCGGCAGTCTACGCCGCACCGGCCCCATTGTCTGGACGCTTCCATACAGCGCCAACCTCACTTTGCGCCAAATGGGGCTGATCCTGCTGCTGGCCGGCATCGGCGTGCGCTCCGGCTATGTCTTTCTAGACACCTTCCGCCAGAGCGGCGGCTATCTGATCTTTCTGGCCGGCGCCGCCATCACCCTGAGCGCCGCGCTGCTCACGCTCTGGATCGGCTACCGGCTGCTCAAGATCCCCTTTCCCTTGCTCACGGGCATGCTCTCTGCCCTGCACACCCAGCCCGCGGCGCTGGGCTATGCCGTGGAGCAGGCTGATAACGAAATCCCCAACATCGGCTATGCCCTGGTCTTTCCCATCTCGACCATTGCCAAAATTCTTCTCACTCAGATTCTCTATCTGCTGCTGCGCTGACCCGACAAGGAGCCTGCCATGACCGCTTCCTTCCAAGGCAAAGAGACCTTTGCCCCTCTGCAAGGCAAAGTTGTCTTTGCCACCGGGGCCGCCCGCGGCCTCTGCAAAGCCATCGTCGCCCGCTATCTGCGCGACGGGGCGAATGTCCTGGCCTTTGACTATCATGCTGAGAACCTGCACGCCGCCGCCCAAAGCTGGGATGCCGGCGACCGCGTGCTGACCTGGGTGGGGGATGTGCGCGACCGCGCCGAGATCCAAGCCGCGGTCGATGCCGCCGTAGCGCGCTGGGGGCGCATCGACGTGCTCGCCAATGTGGCGGGCGTGGCGCGCGAAGATCACTTTCTGGAGATCACGCCCGAAGAGTGGCAGCGCATCATCGACATCAACCTGACCGGCGTCTTCAATGTCGCCCAGATTGTAGCGCGCCAGATGGCCCAACAGCCCGGCGGCGGGGTCATCATCAACATGGCGAGCAAAAACGGACTGACCGGCGAAGTGAAGTATGCCCATTACAACGCCAGCAAGGGCGGCGTCGTCATGCTCACCAAGACCATGGCGCTCGACCTGGCGGACAACAACATCCGCGTCAATGCCGTCGCCCCCGGCTACATTCACACCCCCATGGCCGACGAGATCGACCCGCCTGAATTCATGGATTTCTACAAGGATCGGCTGATCCCGCTCAACCGGCTGGGCACGCCGGAGGATGTGGCCGGCGCCTTTGCCTTTTTAGCAAGCAATGATGCCCAGTTCATGACCGGCCACACGCTGGTGATCGACGGCGGCCAGACCGCGGGCGACGGGCGCAAGCTGCGCGCTTTTCCCCCTAGCGGTTGATCCGCCCGGCGTTTGATCCGGGCTGCCGGGCGGCCCGCACCCATCGGGCGCGCCGCCAATCGACGATCTCAATCGACGATCTATGGTACAATAGGGCCTACTTGGATGCGGGCGCGGGCTGCGCCGCGCCCGCGTAAGCTCCCGATTCGCCAGGCGACCGTTGAGGAAATGACAATGACAGATTGGGTCACACTCCACCACAAGCCGCAGGCCGCCGAGATCTATATGATCGCCGGATGGCAGCAGTGGGCCGACGCCGGCTCGGTCTCGTCCGGTTTGCCCAAATATCTGATCACCCACACCCGTGCGCGCAAGGTCGGCGAGATGTCGCCCGACGGCTTCTACCTCTTTCAGATCCCCAGCACCCACCATCTGCTGCGGCCCGAAGTCAACTTCGAGGAGGGCTACAGCCGGCGCATTGAGCCGCACAAAAATGAGTTCTTTTATGCCGATCTGGACGGCAAGGGGCTGGTGATCTTCGCCGGCGACGAGCCGCACATGAACATCGACCGCTATGCCGACGGCTTCTTCAGCGCGATCAAAACGCTGGGCGTACGCCGCGCCGCCCTGATCGGCGGTGTCTATGGGGCCATGCCCTATGACAAGGATCGCGAAGTCTCCTGCACCTACAGCCTGCCGCGCATGAAGGCCGAGCTAAGTGATTATGCCGTGCGCTTCTCCAACTATCAGGGCGGCGCGACGATCGGCTCCTATCTGGTCGACGCAGCCGAAGCCTATGAGATCGAGCTGTTTGTCTTCAACGCCTTTGTGCCCGCCTATGATTTCTCACAGGCCAGCGCCAGCGTGCAGGGCGTGCGGATCGAGCATGATTACAAGGCGTGGTATGAATTGATGCGCCGCTTTAACCACATGTTCGGCCTGGGCATCGATCTGTCGGACTTGGACCGGCAAAGCGAGGAGTTGATCAGCTCGCTCGACGCCAAGATCGAGGAGCTTGAGCGCACCTTGCCCCAGATCAACGTGCGCGGCTATCTGGAGAAGCTGAGCAGCAGCTTTGTCGAACGTCCCTTCATGCCGCTCGACGATGTCTGGGAGCGCGAACTCGGCGACCTGTTTGACGAAGACGAGTAAATACCAGCTTACTTGGTTTAACATCCATTCGATCATCCTCCCAGGCGCGGCGTATACGCGGCCCCTCAGTGCGACGGCGAAGCGCACTCGACAATCGGCAGCCGTAATTTGACGCGCACCCCAAATGCCCTTACCATTTCGCTTGGTCTTTTTTCCCAAACAGATCAAAAACAAACGTTTTGAAATAGGTCAAGGACAGAAGCAAGATGCGTTTGATTCCTCGGAAGCTCTTTTTGACGCGCGGTGTCGGCGTACACAGAGAGAAGCTGACCAGCTTCGAAATGGCGCTGCGCGAGGCGGGCATTGCCCAGTTCAACTTGGTACGCGTCTCCTCCATCTTCCCCCCAGGCTGCAAGATCGTGAGCAAGGAAGAAGGGCTGCCGCTGCTCCAGCCCGGCGAGATCGTCTTTGCCGTCTTGGCCGAGATGTCCACCAACGAGGCAGGCCGGCGCATCGCCTCCTCCATCGGCGTGGCCCGCCCTGCCGACAACGACAAATACGGCTATCTGTCGGAACACCACACCTATGGCGAGACCGAGCAGGAGGCCGGCGACTATGCCGAAGACCTGGCCGCCACCATGCTCGCCACCACCTTGGGCATCCAGTTCGACGCCGAAAAAGACTACAACGCCCGCCGTGAACAATATATGATGGGCGGCGAGATCGTGGACAGCACCAGCATCACCATGGCCGTCACCGCCCAGCCCGGCGGCGTCTGGACCACCACCATCGCCGCCGCGATCTTGATCTGACCCAGCGCCATGGGACCCGACAATTTCCTGGGCCTGCCCCCCGAGGTCGCCGCTTTTGACGCGGCGCGCGTGCTGGTGCTGCCGCTGCCCTTCGAGGCCACTGTCAGCTATGGCGCGGGCACGGCCCAGGGGCCGCAGGCGATCATCACCGCCTCGCAGCAGGTCGAGCTCTATGACCGTGAGGTCGACGCCGAACCGGCCATGGCCTACGGCGTGCATACGCTGGACGCACCCAGCCTGCCCGGCGACCCGGAAGCCGCGGTAGCAGCCATCGCCGCCGCCACACAGGCCGCCGCGGCCAGCGGCAAATTCGTCGTCGGTCTGGGCGGCGAACACACGGTCAGCGTCGGCTTTGGCCGCGGGCTGCTGGCCGCGCTGGGCGGCCCTATCACCGTCGTCCAGATCGACGCCCACGCCGACCTGCGCGATGAATATGAAGGCTCGCCCTACAGCCACGCCTGCATCGCCCGCCGCCTGCTCGACCACCCCGGCGTCGAACAACTGCTTCAGTTGGGCATCCGCTCGGTTTGCACGGAGGAGGTAACCTTTGCCCGCGCCCACCCCGACCGCGTACGCACCTGGTATGCCGAGGAGGTGCACGCCGGGGGCTGGCGGGCGGAATTGGCGGAACGGTTGGCAGGCCGCCGCGTCTATCTGACCATCGACGTAGACGGGCTGGACCCGGCTATCATCCCCGCCACCGGCACCCCGGAACCCGACGGGCTGACCTGGCGCGAGACGCTGGCGATTTTGCGCCTGATCGGCGACACCGGCCAGGTCATCGGCCTCGACTGTGTGGAGTTGGCCCCCTACCCCGGCCAACATGCCGCCGATTTTGCCGCGGCCAAGCTGGTCTACAAAGCCATCGGCTATGCCTTGCGCGTGGGCCGCTGACCCTGCCCTGAATTGCCCTGACTCCGAGAGGACTTCGCTATGAGCCATGATTACAACGCCGTCAAGGCGTTTATCCGCCATCACTACCGCCACTTCAACGCCGCCGCGCTGGTCGACGCTGCCGAAGGCTACCGCATCTTTATTGAGGGCGGCGGCCAGATGCTGCTCGCCATGGCCGGGGCCATGAGCACCGCCGAACTGGGGCTGTCGCTGGCCGAGATGATCCGCCAGGACAAGATCCACGCCATCAGTTGCACCGGGGCCAACCTGGAGGAAGACGTCTATAATCTGGTCGCCCATGACCACTATGTGCGTATCCCCAACTATCGCGACCTGACGCCGGAGGATGAGCAAGAGTTGCTCTCGCGCCATCTCAACCGCGTCACCGACACCTGTATCCCCGAAGAAGAGGCCATCCGTCGCATCGAAGACGCCATCCTGGATGAATGGACCCAGGCCGACCGCCGCGGCGAGCGCTATTTCCCGCATGAGTTTCTCTACCGCATCCTGCGCAGCGGCAAGCTGGAACACCACTATCAGATCGACCCCCAGGATAGCTGGCTGCTGGCCGCGGCGGAAAAGAACCTGCCGATCTTTGTGCCCGGCTGGGAAGACTCGACCTCAGGCAACATCTATGCGTCACACTGCATCAGCGGCACGATCCGCAACGTGCACACCGTGCGCACCGGCATCGAGTATATGATGGCGTTGACCGAGTGGTATACACAGCAGTCGGCGCAACGGTCCTTGGGCTTTTTCCAGATCGGCGGCGGCATCGCCGGCGACTTCCCGATCTGCGTCGTGCCTATGCTGCGCCAAGACCTGGAGCGCGACGAAACGCCGCTCTGGCGCTACTTCTGCCAGATCAGCGACTCCACCACCAGCTACGGCTCCTATTCGGGCGCGGTGCCCAACGAGAAGATCACCTGGGAAAAGCTGGCGATCGACACGCCCAAGTTCATCGTCGAATCCGACGCCACCATCGTCGCCCCGCTGATCTTCGCCTACGTCCTGGCAGACTAAACGGGCGCAGCCAGGCTGCATCGTCACCAACGCCCGCGGGGAGCGTCTTCCCGCGGGCGGCGCTTTGTGCCGGCTGGAAGACGCCAGCTCCTTACTTCAAATCTCCTTGGTTTCCACGACCTCGGCAATCTGCGCCTTGGGGTTCATCATGATCTGGCCCTCGACGCGTGCCCACACCCCGCGCATAGCCGTGAGCAGGGCTTCTGCCTCGCGCAGCGTGTCGAACTCAAGGTCGATCAGCACATAGCTATTTCTTATTTTCTATCTTCTCTCTTCTCCTCTTTGCGCTCTTTGCGGTGAATATTCTGCTCCCTACTGACCACTCCCCAGATAGCGCAGGATCGCCAGCACATAGAGGCGCGCCGCCGTGTGGATCTCGTCGACGCTGACCCACTCGTCCACATGGTGCGGGATGTGGATATCGCCCGGCCCGCAGGTGACAATCGGAATGCCTTTGGCCGCGTGCAGGATCGTGCCGTCGGTCGAACCCGGCACGCCGCCGTAGATGGGCGGGTCGCCGGTCAGGTCGGTGTAGGCGCCGGCCAGCGCCTGCACCAGCGGGTGGTCGGGGTCGGTGCGGGTAGGCTGGCGGATCTCCTGCACTTCGAGTTGGTAGCTCAGCCGCTCGTCGACGGCAATCACGGCCTGCAGCATTTGCTCCAAGGCTTGTATCAGGCGCGCCGGGTCTTGGCCGGGGACGAGGCGGAAGTCGAGCACCGTCTCACAGGCGGCGGGCATGACGTTGTTCTGCGCTTCACCTTGGCCGGGTGGCGGCGAACGCAGGATCGTGGGGGTGATGCTCGGCTGGCCCAAATAGGGGTGCTGCCCATGGCGTGCGATCTCGCGCTCCTCCAGGCTTTGTACTAGCGTCAGAAAGCGCGCCATCGGATAGACGGTGTTGACGCCGGTCAGCGGCATCGCGCCGTGACACATGACGCCGCAGAGCATGACCCGCACCCACATCACGCCCTTTTGCGCGATGCAGAGATGGTTTTCCTCCGGCTCGCAGATCAGCGCCGCGCTGACCTCGTCGGCCCAGCCCTGCGCCACAAAGTGCTTGATGCCGAGCATCTGCCCCTCTTCGTCGCAGACCAGACCCAGCAGCAGCGCGCCGCGCAGCTTGACTCCGGAGCGCAGGACGGCGCGCGCCGCCATCAAGGCGCAGACCACGCCCGCCTTCATGTCGTTGGCCCCGCGGCCAACGATGCGGCCATCACGCAGCACCGCGCTGAAGGGCGGGTCGCTCCAGAGGCTGGGGTCGCCTTCGGTCACCACATCGGTATGCCCCTCCAGCATCAGCGTGGGGCCGGGGCCAAAGCGGTGGCGGGCGATGACATTGGGCCGGCCCGGCGCGACCTCCTGCACGGTCGTCTCCAGCCCGATCTCGCGGCAGCGATCCGCCACCCAGGCCGCGGCCGCGGCTTCACCCTGGCCTAGGTCGGGCCGCCACACCGACGGGATGCGCGTCAGTTCCTGCACCCAGCGGATCAGCAGGTCGTGGTCGATCTGGTCGAGCGCGTGTTGTTCGAGCACGGAGATCATGGCGCGGCTAATCCCGAATCTTAAGCACGATCTTGCCGAT
>QEUY01001062.1 GCA_003577365.1 Chloroflexota bacterium
ACCCACGTGACCGAGACGCACCCATCACAGCGAACACTGAGCACCGTTGCCCACGATATGCTGTGGCCCGGCATGGCCGACCCCACCGAAAGCCGTCGGCACCGCGCCATGGCCGGGGGGCGGTGAAGTCGCGCTGCAGCAGGTCCGCCGCCAGGAGATAGCTGTGGTGCGCATCGGTGGTCCGCGGGTGGCGTCGGCGCCGGTCGCAGCCGCAGGAGTTGGCGTAGAAACGACGGCAAGCAGACCGGCTGCCCTGCGCGGCAGGATACCGGCGCGGAAGGTAGCGATGCCAAACAGCAGGCCGCCAAGCATATACAGGAGTCCTGTGACAGCATACAGCGCCGGGAGCGTTCCGAGGTTTGTCGCGACAGGCTGCCCATTGAAGACACCGAAGAAACCATCGACAAATGTCGGCGCTGGCGTCGCCAGCAGCGGAGCAACAAAGCCTTCGGCGAAGATAAAGGCCAGGTTAAGTGACCAATGCCCACATTCCGCACCGGTGAGTAACGGTTTGGGGGAATTTCGAGTAAGCTGGGGGCATGAACCCCACACAGACCTATGAGACGCAACGCCTTGACCACCTGGGCATCGTGGCCGGCCTCTGCCGGGAGATCGGTCTGGTCGAGCAGATTGACCAACAGGTGGGCCCGGTCGAACGTAAGGTGAGCTGCGGAGAGGCAGTACTGGCCATGGTGCTCAATGCCCTGGGCTTCAGCAGCCGGGCGCTCTACCTGATGCCCGACTATCTGCGCAACAAACCTGTTGACCTCCTGATCGGCGCTGGCCTGGCGGCGGACGATTTCAACGATGACACCCTGGGCCGCAGCCTGGACGACCTGTATGCCTGCGGGGTGACCGAAGTCTTCGCCCACGTCGCCACTAAAGCACTGACCGTGTATGGCATCGAGCACCAGTTTGTGCACCTGGATAGCAGCTCGTTCCACTTGCATGGGCAGTACGAGGCCAGCGACCCCGACACCGAGGCGATTTCGATCACCCACGGCTACTCCCGTGACCACCGTCCCGACTTGAAGCAGGTGGTAGTGCAGTTGATCACCAGCCAGTCGTCGGCATTGCCGGTGTGGCTGGCGGCCCTGAGCGGCAACGACAGCGACCGGGAGAGCTTTGTGCCGACGGTGCAGGCCTACTGTCAGCACCTGGCCGAAGGAGAGCGACCCTACTTCGTGATGGACAGCGCCGGCTACGGGGCCGACAACCTGCAATTGCTGGGGTCGGTGCGCTGGCTGATGCGGGTGCCCGAAACCCTGGCTGAGGCGAAACGCTTGGTGCAAGAAACGCCCCGAGAAGCGATGAGTGAACTCGCAGCGGGGTATCTGGGCCAAGTTGGTGGTCTTCTCCGAGGCGGCCTATCAACGGGAAGCGCAGCCCCTGGCACGAGCGCAAGCGAAAGAACGGACGGCGGCGGAGAAAGCATGGCGCCAAGTCGGCCAACAGGTCTTCAACTGCCAGGCCGATGCCGCCGCGGCGGTCGGCCAGTTCAACGGGCGCTGGCAGTATCATCAGGTCACCGCCCAAGTCGTGCCGATCACCCGGTATGCCCGTCGGGGCCGACCCGCCGCGCAAGACCAACCGGCGGTGG
>QEUY01000077.1 GCA_003577365.1 Chloroflexota bacterium
TCTCTCTTCTCTGCGATCTTTGTGTCCCCTGCGGTACATCTTCGTGTGTTTATCTTCTTTTTCGCAGCGGTCGCTTTCTAGCGTTTGCCGGGCGAGTAGGGGGGCAACGGGAGTTCGGCCCGGCCCCACTCGGCCACGGTCGTGCTGTCATAGACGATGATCAGCAGCCGGTCGAGCGCGGCTGCCTGCGCCGGGGGCACGGGCAGGAGCTGGCTGTCGCGCACCACATCGCCCACTGCCCACTGCGGCGCAGGGGCCATTTGGTGGATCGGGAAGCGGTCTTCGACCGCGGCGCGCCCGTCGGGCCAGACGAGCGGCGCGCCGGCGGCATCTAGCAGCCGGAACGAGACCTTGAAGACCGACGCCAAGGGGGCCTGCGGCTGCCAGTCGAGCGCCACCGCCAGCCACGGCTGGGCGGTGACGGGAGAGTAGCGAGCGTCGTAGCCCGCCAACCGCAGCGCTCCATCCGCCAGCGCAATGTCGAGCGGATGGCGGGGCGGCGCGAACTGCACCCCGCCGCGCGGCCAGACGCGTACCAGCGGGCCTTCGCCGCTGAAGCTATAACGCTCGGCCAGGTCGGGGAGTTCACGCGTCAGGTAGACAGGCCGGCCCGCGGCCAGCACCGCGTCGACGGCTGCGCGGCGGGCGTCGGGGTCGTTGTAGGGCGCGGGGGTGACATTCCGGCCCAATCCCTCGGCGGCCTGCATATAGCGCACGGCGGTCATCTCGCCTTCGATGCCCAGGATGAGGCTGCCGGGCGGAAAGGGGACGCCGGCCATCAGGCGCGCGGCGTCGTGTTTACCCCAGTTGGCATGACGGTTGACCCCCGGCCCGCGGCCGCCCACGCCCAGCGCCAACAGGATGACCAGCGCGGCCTGCCCCAGCCGCGCCGGCCAGGGCGGCCAGCGGGGGGACGCTAACCTGGCGACAAGGCTGACGCCGCCGCCCACAAAAATGGCGGCGCAGAGCAGGGCGGGCAGCAAAAACACTTCGGGGTCGGGCACGCGGTAGGCCAGCACAAACCCCAGGTTGGTGAGCGCGATCAGCGCCACGGCGATCCAGGCGCGCGCCGGTCGCGCATGTCGATCCACCAGGCGCAGCAGCCCCAGCCCGGCCAGGCCCAGCGCCAGCCATCCCATCTGGTCGCGCAGAAGCCCCAGCCATTCGGCGGGGCCGTAGACAGCCGCCAGCGGGTTTTCGCCAAAAAAGGCGGTATACTGCCGTGCCAGCACATGATTCCAGAAGCCGGCCCAGGTGTTGGCATAGCTTCCGCTGAGATCATATGCGCCGCGCGCCGCGGCCAGCGGCAGATAGAGGTAGAGCAGCAGCGGCGCGAACAGCGCGCCGAACCACAGCCCCCAGGCGCGTTGTGGCCGGCCTAGACGCGGCACGCTCCAGAGCAGATAGAGCGCCACCCCTGGGATCAACAGGACGATGGTGCGATGGTGAGCCAGCCCCAACCCAAACAGCAGCGCCACCAGCGCCATGCGCCGCGTCTGGGCAGCGCCCTGCAGCCGGTCAATGCCCAGCGTGGCGGCCAAGATGGCGGCGACGAGCAGGTTGTGCAGGGCGTAGACCTCGGCGACGGTCGCTTGGCCCCACCAGACCGGCCCCAGGCCAAAGGCCAGCGCCGCAGCCAGCCCAGCCCAAGGGTTGGGCCGGCCTGCGCTGTCGGTCGCCAGCCGCCGCGCACCATCAAACAGGAGGGCAATCGCGCCCGCAGCGGCCAGGGCGCTCCACAGGTTCATGCGCCCCGCCCAAGTGCCGATGGGCAGCAGCCGCGTCCAGAGGCCGCCCAGCAGAGTATAAAGCGGGTAGCCGGTGGGGTGGGCGATGGCAAAGGTGGGCGCGACCAGTTGGAGTTCCAGGCTGTCGTCATAGAAGGTGATGATGCCGGGGGCGGCGGTCCAGCCATAGAGCAGCAGGGCGGCCAGCCCCACCAGCCAGGTCAGCAGCCGGTCGCGGCGGGCGGAGGCGATCCAGAGGGGCAGGCGCATGGGCAGCGGAGCGACGAGACGGCGGTGCATAAGGGATCAGTTTATCACAACTTTGGGGTTCATTCGCCAATTTGGTATGATACGGGCCAGTTCAGACGGACGTCTAGGGGAGGAGCGCTATCGCCTTACGTATTTCTCATCGACCCGAGGGCTAACTGTATGCACCAAGCACGACTCCTGGCGCGGGCGGCGCGTCTGCACGGGTGGCTGGCCTTGAGCATTCCGTTGTTGCTCTTGTTCTGCTTGCCCTCTTCCTTGTTTGCACAATCTCCCGGAAGTACAACTGAAAGTAGCGCGGCGGGTTTGGCCTTTGCCCCGGTCTATTGGTATCTCTTGACCGCGGGGCTGGCCATGCTTGTCCCTGCCGGTTTCTTGCTGGTGGGGGTGGCCGGGCTGGAACCGGCGCGCGCCTGGGATGCGGCCTTGGGCGGGATGGCCGCACTGGGGCTGGCGGGCTTTGGCTATTGGGCCGTGGGCTTCGCCCTACAGTTTGGCGGGGTCGGCCTGGTCTATCCCCAGGCGGAACTGCGCGACCTGGTCTGGGAGTGGAGCCCCTTTGCAGCGGATTGGGGGGTGGGCTGGGGTGTGGCCGGTCTCAGCGGCTGGTTTCTGTCCGGTGCGGGGGTGACGCCGCTGGCCTATGGGCTGTTCTTGGCGCATGTGCCCTGGACCATGACCGCGGCGCTGCTGCCGATGGTGGCGCTGCGCGGGCGCGCGCCGGCCACGGCCACGTTGATCCTGGCGCTGGCGATCGGCGCGGTCATCTATCCCCTGGGCGAAAACTGGGTGCGCGGCGGCGGCTGGCTGGGCGCGTTGGGCAATAATTTGAACCTGGGCCATGGCTTTGTCGATTTCGGCGGGGCCGCGACGGTGCACCTGGTCGCGGCAGGGTTTGCGCTGGCCGCGCTGCTGGTCTGGGTGCCGCGCCGCCCGCGGCGGACCCAGCCGTCGCCCTTGTTGGCTCCGGCGCAACTGCCCCTGCTGGCCGTGGTGGGCAGCCTGTTGATCCTGGGCGGCTCGATCGGCTGGCTGTGGTCGAACCCGCTGCAGATGAGCAGCCTCAACGCGATCGGGCTGATGCGCGGCAGCGTCAACATGGTGTTGTACGGCGGGGGAGGCATCCTCGCCCCGCTGCTCTACACCTGGTTTGTGACCGGACGCAGCGAGCCGCTGTCGAGCGCGCGCGGGCTGGCGGCGGGGGTCGTGGCCGGGCTGGCCGCCGCGCCCTTTGTGCAGCCGGGGGTCGCCTTTTTGATCGGCCTGGCGGCAGGGGCGACGGTGCCGTTTGTCACCTATTTGGTCGATGACCTGCTGCGGCTGGACGACGCCACCGGCGCGCTGGCGGTGAGCGGGCTGCCTGCGGTCGTCGGGCTGCTGCTGCTGGGGCTGTTCGCCGACGGCGCAACCGGCCAGGGCTGGCAGATGACCGGGGTCGACGCCTATCTGGGGGTGACGGGCCAGGGAGTCTCCGGTCTGTTTACGGCGCGCGGTTTTCAGATGGATTTCCCGGGCCAGCTTCAGGCGCAGGTGATTGGCATCTTGGCGCTGGCGCTGTGGGGCTTTTTGGCGGGGATGCTGCTCTGTGTGCCGCTGGGGCTGCTGCTGCATGGGCTGCTGCGCAGCAGCGGGATCGTGCCGCCGTCGCCGCGCTTGCCGGTCGAGCCAGGCCCCGCGCCCGTATCACAGCCCACGGGCGATTGGATAAACATGCCCCTGCGCGCCCCCGACGAACGTCCGCGCGGGTGAAGAGGGATATGGACACAGCGACGCTTTTCCCCAACCCCATCCGCATTGTCTTTATGGGCACGCCCGATTTTGCCGTCCCCAGCCTGCAGGCGCTGCAGACCCAGGCCGCCGCGCAGGGATGGGAGGTGGTCGCGGTCGTGACCCAGCCTGACCGGCCCGCAGGCCGCGGCAAACAGATGACGCCCTCGCCGGTCAAACAGCAGGCGTTGGACGGCAATCTCCCTGTCTACCAGCCTGCCAGCTTGCGCAAAGACCCTGCGGCGGTCGAGGCCTTGGCGGCGCTGATGCCTGACCTGCTGGTCGTCGCCGCCTACGGGTTGATCCTGCCCAAGCGCGTGCTTGAGATCCCAAGCTATGGCTGTATCAACGTGCATGCCAGCCTGCTGCCCGCCTATCGCGGGGCATCGCCGATCACCGCCGCCATCCTCGACGGGCAGGCGGAGACAGGCGTCTCGCTGATGCTCATGGACGAAGGGATGGACACTGGGCCGGTGCTGGCACAGGCGCGCCAGCCGATCCGCCCCGACGACACGAGCGCCAGCCTCTCGGCGCGGCTGGCCGTCCAAGGTGCAGAGCTGTTGACCGAAATGCTCCCGCGCTGGCTGGCGGGCGAAATTGCCCCGATTCCCCAGGAAAGCTTGCCCGGTACGCCCTCGGTCTGCCGTTTGATCCGCAAGGAGCAGGGGCAGATCGACTGGCATCTGCCCGCAGTTCAGATCGAGCGCATGGTGCGCGCCTATACGCCCTGGCCCAGCGCCTATACGAGCTGGCGCGGGGCCGTGCTGAAGATTTGGCAGGCCGCGGCCCGTGCAGGCGATGCGCCCGTGGGTCGTGTCATCTCAACGCCCGAAGGTCCTGCCGTAGGCACGGGAGAGGGGCTGCTGCTGCTGCACAGCGTGCAGCCCGCGGGCAAACGCGCCATGGATGCGCGCAGCTTCCTCAACGGCGCGCCGGCCTTCGTCGGCAGCGAGCTGGGGTAGGGAGAGAGAATTCAGCGCAAAGGTCGCAAAGGCCAGAGCAGAAGCGCCTGGTTCCAGTGCGATGCCATGGCTTCCAGGTGCTCGATGGTGCGTTCAGGGGTCTCTGGAGATTGACCGGCGAGGGCGCGACGGGCGCGAATGCGCTGGATGGCTCCGGCCAAGTTGAGCCAGGAGCCGCCCAGAGGCGTGTACGCCGTGTACGTTAAGTGCTCAGTTCGGGCAACAGCTTGAGCGAGCGGAGCAGCCCAGCCGTGTCCCACACATAGAGCGACTGGACGATCTTGCGGTTGCGCAACCGGTGGTGCGCCGCGCCATGCACTTCGATGGTATGGCCTGTGGCGGGGATGTGCAGGAAGGTCCCGCGATGCGTGCCTGTGGCGCGCCAAAAGAGCGCCAGTTGCTCGCCGTCGAACACAAACTGCTCGGCGGTAAAATGCAGGTCAGGAAATGCCTGCCAATAGACGGCGAGGGTGTAGTGCAGGTCGGCGATGCCTTGCTGTGGGCGCGCCAGGGCCACATCATAGCCGCGGTAATCGGCATCATAGAGCAGGGTAATTTGGTCGAAGTCGTGGCTATTCCAGGCGTCGACGAGTTGGCGAATGAACAAATCCATGGCGGCTCCTTAAAGCTATCCTATCTCGGCTGTATAAACTGCCGCTGTAGATAGTTTCGCGCCGCGAACTGCTCACTTTCCAGCTCAAAAACTGCTCAGTTTGGTGTTCACGCGCTACGCCCGGTGAACGCCGCCCTCCGCGCCTTCGATCTCCTGCTGCCACAAGATCTCGACCACGCGCGCCACCGCCTGTTTCAGATGGCGTCGATAGGTGCTGAAGGGAAGATCAAGCAGTTCCGCCGCCATCTCCTGCGTAGCAGCGGGTTGGAAGTAGGTGTGATAAAGCACGCGGTAGAGCTTCATCTCTTTGGGCGAGGCTTGCAGCGTCTCCGCCGCCGCGCGCAGCAGCGCGAGCAGTTCAGTGGCCCGACCGGCTGTCTCCACATGCGCCCCCGCCCGCTCCACCACCAGCCGCGAGCGCAGCAGCGGGCTGTTGCGCAGCGCCAGGGGCCGCGCCATGTTCTTCAGCGCCTCATGCACGGCCTCGCCAAACTCTTTCATCCCCAGCACGATCATCTGCTCTACGGGCTGGGGCGGCGTGATCGGCGTCATGCCCAGCTCACGCTCCCCCATCAGCGCCAACCAAGCCATGGGGGGCACGCCGCGCCAATCGTGCCCATAAACCCCATAGCGCCGCCCGTCCACGCCGAAGTCCAGCTCCGGCAGCCGCGCGAGGTCGGCGTAGGCAAACATAGGCGCCCAAAAGTCCGGCTCCGCACAGGGGATCAAGGTATAGACCAGCCCCGGCGTCGTCAGATAATGGCGCACCATGTTGACGAAGATCTGGCTTTGCACCGCCGAGACGGCTTGGTAGCTGCCGGCTGCCATCCAAAAGCGGAAACAGGTGGCCGTCTCGCCGCTGCGGAGCGGGGCGTGGCGCTGCAGATAACGCACCCACTCTCCCACGGGGGGATCGGCGCGCTGGTCGTCCTCATCCACCTGGTCGAGCGCCAGCATCAGTACAAATCCCACCGGCTTCTGGTCGCCGTCGCGGAAGATCAGGAACGAGCCAGGCTGGCGCTTGACCCAATAGCGCAGCCGCTGGGCAGAGGCAGCCCCTTCATGGCGTTCGACCATGGCGGATAGGGCTGGGATATCGCCGTCGGCGAGGCGATCCGGCAGGCTCGCGCCCGACTGCCACTCGTAGAAAGGGCGCACGAGGGAGTTATCGCGGTGCAGATAGATGAAGTCGTAGAGGAGCCGGTGCTGCTCCAGCGGGCCTACTTGGGGCAGACGGCTGCTGTAGTAGGCGCGGGCGCGGCTGTGCAGCTCGGCGTACCAGTCCGGGTTGCGCCAACGCAGTTCCGCCAGCAAGGTGTCGCGCGCCAGGTCATGCGGAAAGATGCCTTGGGCGCTGGATTCGACAAACGAGAGTTCGCGCAGCCATTCGAACAGCTCGTGGCTATCGGGGATCAAGAGGATCGAAGCGAGCAGCCCTTCGGTCATCACTCGCACCAAGGCGCACGCCTCCAGCGCCGCCCGATGCGCCGGCCCTGGCACTTTTTGCACAAACTGCTCGAGCAGCACCTTGAGCACATCGGGCACATCGGTGGGGTGAAAGGCGATATTGGGGCGCTGGTCATAGACGTCGGCAACCAACGAAAGCGCCAGGGGATGCCCGTGGGTAAAGGCGAGCACGACCGGCTGCTGCGCCAGCGGCACGCCACGTTGGGTGAGGAACTGCTGCCCCTCTTCTGTGCTCAGGTTGCGCAGCGAGAGCTGGCGCAGCAGGGGCCGCCAGCCGGGATCCAGCCGCCAGTCGGCGGCAAGCGGGTTGCGCCCCGCGGTGACGATCATCACCCCTTCGGGCAGTTGCGGAAAGAACATCTCGCGCAGCCAGACCTCCAGCGGGGCCAGGCGCTCGAAGGTGTCGATGAAGATGACCGAGCGGCCCCGCGCGCCCAACGCTTGGTCGATGCCGGCGTTGGTTTCTACGCCCAACGTCCCCGCCAACGCCTGGGTGAAGGCGCCGGGTGACGGCTCAATATTGCGGCTGTCCAGGTGGAAGGCGGGGATCTGCAGTTCATCGGCCATTGTGCGAAAGGCGCGTAACAGCGTCGTTTTGCCGATTCCGCCGGGGCCAAAGACATGTAACACGACAATGGGGGAAGTTGGATCGGTGAGGATGCTGTGGAACAGCGCTTTTTCCGCCTCGCGCCCGACGATGTCTGCGCGGCGCGCCTTGCTTAGTCGATCGGCCAAACGTGGCGTCATAGCATGCTCCTTGATCTGTCTGCGATCAATCAGCCGGCGCACAACAGCAACACGTCGTTCGACAATCTGCCGGAAATTATACGGCGGAGAGGGACGCCCTGCAAGTGACCTTGCGCTGGTCTCCCCGCCCAGCGTTCAGGCCGGGCAGAAAGTGAGCAGAAAATGGGCTGGTAAATGAGCAGCCCGCGCCGCTATGCTGGGGCCACGGCGGCGCAACGCCCCAGCATCCTCCCCGCCGCCCCATGGTCTGCTCGCAACAGCTACCCCAAAGGAGAGATCCACATGTACGGCACCATCGCACGCGTGACCGCGCCGCCCGCCAACGTGGGTACAATGCAAGCCCTTGCACAGCGGATAGGCATGGCCCCCGGCCAAGTCGCCCGCTATATCTTCCAGGCCGACGCCGACCCTGGTGAGCTGTGGCTGGTGGCCCTCTTTGAAAGCAAGGATGCCTACTGGGCCAACGCCCGCAGCCCCGAACAGCACGCCCGCTATCTGGAGCTGCGCAGCCTTCTGAACGCCGACCCCGAATGGCACGACGGCGCGGTCATCGAAGCGGCCATCGGCGCGGCCGCGGCAGACCGCAATGCCGCCAGTGTGCGCCGCGTCTACGACGAACTGATCAATCAAGAGAACAAAGCGGTCATCGACGAGTTGTTCGCGCCCGATGTGGTGATTCATGACCCCTTTATGGGCACGATGCAGGGGATGGACGCCTTCCGGCAACTGCTCGGCCTGTTCGACACAGCCTTCCCGCATCACCGCGTAACGGTCGAGGCGATCATGGAGCAGGGCGACCTGGTCTGCGTCCTGCATACCCACACCGCCACCCATACCGGCCCTTTCATGGGCGCTGCACCCACCGGGCGGTCGATTGTCGTCAACGGGCTGGAGCTTTTCCGCATGGCCGGCGGCAAGATCGTCGAGTTCTGGCGCAAGGACGACGACGCCAGCCTGCTCATGCAGTTGGGCATTCTGCCCGCGCCCGCCGCAGCCTAACCGCTCGCGCCGCTCCCTGCCGCCTCGAATGATCAGGAGAAACCCACCATGTCTACCGAGCAGATTCGCACGCTGGCCCGTGAGTTCTTTATGGAGCAAGATCGGCGCAAGGGGCCGTTGTCGCCCATACTCTGCGCCACGGACTACACGGCCACCATCGGCAGCAATCCGCCCATGGACTTCGCCGGTCACTCCGCCTTTGGCGTCATGTTCTATCAGGGCTTTCCCGACATCTATCACACCATAGACGACGTGATCGTCGAAGGCAATACGGCCGCGGTCCGCTTCACGCTGCGCGGCACGCATACAGGCGAGTTCATGGGGATTGCGCCCACGGGTAAACCGATCGAAGTCACGGCGATTGCCATCCAACATGTTGTCGATGGCAAGATCGCCTGGCTGGTGGGCCAGTTCGACCAGTTGGGCATGCTGCAACAGCTCGGCGTGATCCCGATGCCTGGGTAGTATAGGCCGCACGGGCAGGCGTGAGGGCGAGCATTTCCACGAGTATTTCCAATGGAGGCCAGCAAATGGTGGGACGTCGATTCACGCTACGCTCTTTTAGGCAGCAGGCGCTTTCTTGGGTGCAACGTGCCGTGCTGCTTGTCTGTGCCAGCGCACTCTTCATCCTGCTGACACCGGCTGTTGCTCTGGCGCACCCACTCGGCAACTTCACGGTGAACCGCTACAGCCGTCTCACCGTGAGCGGGGAAGAGATTCGCCTGACCTATATCATCGACATGGCGGAGATCCCCACCCACCAAGAACGCAGCCGGATGGATCGCAACGGCGACCATCTGGTCGATGCGGCTGAACAGGACGCGTATGTGGCCCATCTGGTCGACGCCTTGCCTGGACAGTTAACCTTGTATCTCAATGGCCGGCCACAGGCGTGGCGTCTAGAGCAGGCTGATCTCACCTTCCCCACCGGACAAGCCGGCCTCCCCACGCTGCGCCTGGTGACCGAGTGGACCACGCTGCTGGCTGCTCAACCTGGGCCATGGCAAGCCGACTATCGCGATACCAGCTACGCCGATCGTCTGGGCTGGCAAGAGATCATCGTGCAAGCTGCGGCGGGCGCTACGCTCGAAGCGGCGTCGGTTCCGGCGGTGGATGTGAGCCAGGAGCTGCGTGTCTACCCGGACAACCTGCTGCAATC
>QEUY01001063.1 GCA_003577365.1 Chloroflexota bacterium
TGCTGACCGTATTTCCTGCCAGCCCTCTGCACAACAAACCGGCCAGCGATGTGCGCGACTGGGCCGCGATCCGCGCCTGGGCGGGCAGCCTGCCGGCGCTGCTTCAACCCGTCTTGGCCCGCTAGACCGGAGGCCACATGAACCGCGCGACACAGATCACAACCTCCGCGATGGGTGTCCTGGCCGGGCTGGCCGGGCTTGAGCATGGCATTGGCGAAGTGCTGCAAGGCGACCGCATACCGGGCGGGGTCATGATCCAATCTTGGCCGGAATCGGAGTCGTTCCAAGTCTTGAACGGAGAACCGGCGATGACGCTGCTGCCCACCCTGCGCATCGCCGGCGTGGTGACGATCCTCTTTGCGCTGATCTTTCTGGTCTGGGCCACCCTGCTGATCCAGAGGCCGCGGGCCGGTCTGGCCCTGACCGCGCTGTCGATCACCCTGCTCTTGGTCGGGGGAGGCTTTGGCCCGCCGCTGCTGGGGCTGATCGTCGGGACCACCGCCACACGCATCCACGCGCCATTGACCTGGTGGCGCGCCCGCTTCTCTCCCGGTGTGCGGAGCTTCCTCGCCATGTTCTGGCCCTGGGCTTTCGCCGCCTGCTTGACCGCCTGGCTCTATCTGTTTCCCGGCTCGATCCTCTTCGCAGCCTTCTTGGGTGTGAATGAGCCGATCTTGCTGTCGGTCGCCGTTGCCATATTCGCCGCCTTTGGTTTACTGCTGTTGACCCTTGTCTGTGCGTTTGCACGCGATCTCCGGCGACAGCCTGTTGCCTACCGGACGCCTGCAGGGGCTTGGTGAAAGGAACCATCATGGCTCAAGTCGTGCTCATTACCGGTTGTTCTACAGGGATTGGGCGCGATCTCGCGCAGCGCTTGACGCGGTCCGGTTACACTGTGGCGGCAACGGCGCGACGTGTGGAAGACCTGGACGATCTGGCGGCAGCGTTAAAACTGCCGCTAGACGTCACCAAACAGGACTCGGTCGACGCGGCGGTCGCACACACCGTCGAACAACTGGGGCGGATCGACGTCCTGGTCAACAATGCCGGCTATGCGTTGTTCGGGGCCGTCGAAGAGATTTCGGATGAACAAGTGCATGCAATGTTCGACGTCAATGTGCATGGCGTGCTGCGCATGGTTCGTGCCGTTGTCCCGCATATGCGCCGCCAGAAAAGCGGGCGCATCGTCAACATCAGCTCGATTGTGGGAAAATTGGCCGTCCCCGTAAACGGCCCTTACTCGGCGTCGAAATTCGCGTTGGAAGCCTTGAGCGATGCCCTGCGCCTGGAACTGGCCCCATTTGGTATTCGGGTCGTGCTGATCGAACCGGGCAGCATCCCGCGGACATGCGCCACCAGGAGGTCGGGCCGGAAGCTGTATCGCGCATCATTCAGCAGGCGATCGAGGCGCCCAAACCCAAGGCACGCTATCTGGCCGCGATCCCCTTCTCCGGCAGATTGGTCATGCATCTGGGCGATTCGACTTGGGACTTTGTGCTGCGGCGCATCTTCAAAGGGGCTGCCTAGACGCGATGATCGCCCCGCCGTCATGCGGCGCAGACCTGTGAGGAGCACTGGAAGCGGATGAACGACAGAATCCTGGTCACCTATGCCAGCCGCGCCGGGTCCACCGCCGGCGTGGCCGAAGCAATTGGAAAAACCTTGGCCGAAAGCGGCGCACAGGTGGAGGTGCGCCCGATGCAAGAGGTGAGTGACCTGACGCCCTATACCGCGGTCGTGGCGGGCAGCGCCATCCAAGGCGGGCAGTGGCTGCCGGAGGCGATGCAGTTCGTGCAGACCCACCGCGCCGCCTTGGCCCAAAAGCCCTTTGCCGCCTT
>QEUY01000078.1 GCA_003577365.1 Chloroflexota bacterium
GCCTCATGCGCTACGGTGATGCCCGCATCGCCCACCACACTGGTGAATGCGCCCAGCCCCATCAAGCGCGCCCCCAGCCGCTCCGCCATGCGCGCCGCGGTGTTGATGCGCTTATAGGTGAAGTGGGGGTCGTGCTGCATCATCTGGCGCGGGGTCGCGCCCAGCGTGATCAGATAGCCCTCGATGCGCTGGCCGGTGGTGGGCGACTGCCCCCCGGTGATGTGTCCCACGACCGTAGGCGGGAGATAGGCGGCGACCCGCTCGACCAGGCCGTCGGGCAGATAGCGCGTCCAGCGGAATTTGGGGTCGCGGTGGATAAAGTCGACCTTGAGCGGGTGGATCAAAAAGGCAAAGCGGTTGATCCCGGCCTCGTCCGGCTGCAGATAGCGGATGGCCGGGGTCCACTGGATATCGGCCATCAGGTCGAGGTAGGTATCCTCGCTCAGCGGCGCGTGCGGGTTGGGGCGCAGCGCGGCCAGCGCCGCTTCGATCACCGCCGCGGGCCAGCGGCCCAGCCCGTCCGTCCCGTCCAGGCTGGGCATCAGGGTCACGGCGATGCTCACCCCACGGCGGCGCAGGTCGTCCAGGTCGTCGGGCGTGGCGGCTTCCACCACCACCGTCTTGTGTTGCAGCGTGTCCGGCGCATAGCGGCGGATCGCCCCGATCTCGCCGGCGATCACATCCGCCCAGACAAAGGGGTCATCGCTGCGGGCGTGCGCCGGCGTGCCCGGCTGCGGGTGAATGCGCCGAAAAGGCGCGTCTTTGAGCTGGTCAAGGGTGAAGGGCGCGGCCTGCTCCAGCGTGGCCTGGCTGCCTACACCGGGGAAGTCGGGCAGGCCAAAATAGATGATCGGGTCGGCATAGCGCAGCGTGCGGCTGCGGCGGCTCAACGCCTGCGCCAGCCCAGGGTGGTTGAGGCCAGGGGCCATCAGAATGCGCTTTTGGGCAAAGATGCCCGGCTGGGCGCGGCCGGCCAAGATCACGCCCCAGCGTTCCAGCCCGGCGCGGATGCCGCTGCCATCCACCACCGGCGTCTGCTGGGCCATACGGGCGAGCGATGCGCCGGCGGCGTGGGCGCGCTGGACGCTCCCCAACTGCAGCGTGGCGGGCAGGCCGTCCAGCCCAATGGCGTCGGCATGCCCGTCGAACTGGCGGATCAGCGCCTCGGCCTGGGCCGCATCGCCGTTGCACGCGCAATAGCGCACATGCAGGTTGCGCCCCAGGAAGTGGAGCGTTTCCTCGTCTGTGCGGCTGTGTATCCCAATGATGAGTATCTCCAGCATAGGATTGCCTCCTTGCACACGGCGGTACGCGCGGCCTGATCTGTGGCGCGCACCGCGATTGTAGGCGCGCCGCGCCGGTGCGGCTAGGGTCATTTGTTCCCCCTTGATTGGGGCAGATGCCTACGCGCCGGGCGCGTCTTTTTTGAGTTGCTGTCGCGTGTGGCATGCTCTATATTGACAGGGCGGATTGACATCGAGGCGGGCGCTCGCCGCCTTGAGCAATGGTCCGATATGTGAGATCCCTGAGCGTGAACAGCCATGTGAGAGGCCAGCCGTGAGAGAGGCCAGCCCTGAGAGAAGATAGCCATGCCCCGCCCTGACCGATCCGAACTTGTCGAACATCTACAAGCGATCCCCATCTTTGCGAATCTGGGCTGGGACACGTTGAAAGCCCTGGCCGAGACCGCCCACTGGCGCGAATATACGCCGGGCGCGGTCGTCTTTCTTGAAGAAGAACCGGCCCAGGGGCTGTACTATCTGCACCACGGCTGGCTCAAGATCGTCAAGTTCTCGGCGGATGGCCGTGAGCAGATCCTCCAGTTTCTCGGCCCCGGCGAGATCTTCAACTATTTGGGCGTCTTTGCCGCCACTGCCAACCCGGCCACGGCGATCACCTTGGAAGCCGCCGGCGTCTGGCTGCTGCCGCGCTCCGATGTGCGCCGCGTCCTCACCGCCTCGCCCGACGCCCTGCTGCTGGTGGTAGAGGGCATGGCCCAGCGCATCGCCACCCTGGTGCAGATGGTCGCCGACCTCTCGCTGCATTCGGTCGAGGCGCGGCTGGCGCGCCGCCTGCTCGAAAATGCCGAGGGCGCTGTCGTCTATCGCCGCCGCTGGAGCACCCAGGCGGAGATGGCCGCGCATCTGGGCACGGTGCCGGATGTGCTCAACCGCGCCCTGCGCAGCCTGGCCGAGGCCGGGCTGATCCAGGTCGAACGCCAGCAGATCACCATCCTCGACCGTGAAGGGCTGGCCGGCAAGGCACTGCTCGCCGGCTGACCTGCCGCCGCCAGACCCAACCTGAACCCGACAAAAGTCGAAGAATTGCGCCCAGTTCCCTGTTATGCTGCGGGCATTGTGCAGACGCTTTTTAGACATGAAAGGAGCGCGCTCATGTCCACGCATGTCGCTATGCCGCCGATCTACTACGCCGACGCCCGGCAGCAGGTGCAGTATACCCCAGAGGGGCCACAGCCCCAGTTCGTCCTCGACAGCGACCAGGCCAAGGTCGTCTTGGCCGGGTTGGAGGCGGGCCAGCGCATTCCCGTTCACCCCGAGGCTTTGGCCGTCTATATATTTCTCGACGGCCAGGGCCTCATGCAGGTGGGCGATGAGCAGTTCCCCGTCGGGCCGGGCGCGCTGGTGGTCGTCCCTGCGGGCGTAGGCCGCGGCATGGTCGCCGAGACGCGGCTGGCGTTTATCGCCACCCGGGTCGGGTAGAGTCCCTGGAACACACAGGAGACGCAGAAAGCACGAGAAACACAGAAAGCACGAGAAACGAGGAGCGAGCGAACGATGTTAAACCCCTATTTTCTGATGGCGCTGCTCTATCTCAGCGTGGCCGTCTTGGCCGCGCTGGATTCCGCCGCCACCAGCTTTGCCATTCTGCCCTGGTTTAATGGGCTGCGCTGGCTGCGCATCCACTTCATCACCCTGGGCGTCGTCACCGAGACGGCCTTTGGCGTGCTGCCCATCCTCACGGCGCGGCGCTTTGCCGTGCCTGTGCCTGCGGTGCGCTGGGATATCTGGTGGACGCTCAATGTGGGGCTGGTGCTGTTGATCGCAGGCATCCCGATTGTCAACGGCGTGTTGATTTTCAGCGGCGGGACTTTGATCTTTGTGGCGGTCGCGCTGCTGGCGGTGCATCTGGCGCAGCTCAAGGGTGGACAGGCGGTGGGCGCGGGGCTAAAATTCTATATCATGGGCCTGGCCTATTTGCTGTTGGGCATCATCGTCGGCACAGGGCTGTGGCTCGGCTGGAGCGAACCGCTGCGCATCCAGGTCCCCATCGAAGTGCACATCCATGCCAACAACTGGGGCTTTATGTCGCTGGTCTTTGCCGGGCTGCTGATCGACGTGATGCCTGGATTGACCGGACGGCCCCTGGCGGGCGCGCGCACGCTCAATTTGATCTTCTGGACGATGACGCTGGGCGCGCTGCTGCTTGTGATCGGCCCCTGGCTGGGCGGGCCGCTCTGGGCCACCGTGCCGGGGCTGGTGCTGCACCTGACCGCGACCTTCTGGCTGCTGGGGGTGACGATCCGCGGCCTGTCGCAGGCGCGGCTGTGGTCCGCGCCGGGCGCTTGGCATCTGGTCACGGCCTACGCCTGGATTTTGGCCCCGGTGCTGATCGCGCCGCTGATCATCCTAAAGGTGCCGGGCTTCCCCGGCGCGGGCATTGAGGCCACCGCGCCCCAGGCGCTGATCTACGGCTGGGTGCTGCAGTTTGCCTATGCGCTTGTGCCCTATTTTCTGGGGCGCATTTTTGTGGCCGACCAAAAGGCTGCGTTGGGCGGCTCCTGGTGGGGGTTGATCGCGCTGCATATCGGGAGCGCCTTGGTCTGGGCGAGCATCTTCATTGAACCCCAGCGCAATCTGCTGCACGGCTCGGCCTATGTCTTCTATGCGCTCGCCATGCTGCCCTTCATGCGGGAGGTCTGGTGCATGTTCCGCGCGCGTGTCCACACGCTAGAACAGAGACTTTCCACCCAGCCGGCAGGCGATTGACCCGCATCCAGTCCCGGATTGAGACCATTCGGTTTCCAGGAGGAGACGACCCATGACCGTGCAGACTTCATCGTCAATGCGTGTGGCCGGCCAGCCGTCACTGCGCCAGTGGCTGATCTTGGGGGTCAGCGCCGCGGCCGCGGCCATCGTCGGCGTGCTGATCGCGCAGGCGGCCGCGCTTGCGATCTGGCCCGAGGCGGCGCTGTTCCGCCCGCTGGAGAGCTATGCGCGCTCGGCGCTCTTTACGCTGGTCCCCGCGCTGATCGCCACCGGGCTGTTGGCTTGGCTGGCGCGCCGGACGGCCAACCCCACCGCCGTCTTTGTGCGGATTGCGGTAGTGGCGCTGCTGTTGAGCTTTATTCCGGACTACCTCGTGCCTGTCCCCAACCGGACGCTGCTCGCCAGCACGATTGCCGCCATGCTGCACGTCGTGGCGGCGGCGATCATCGTGCCGATCTTGGTGCGCGGCTACCGGCGCATGGCGGAATAGGCTAACCGGCGGTGCAATGCAGGTCAAGAAAAGGTCTGTTTCTTAACCTTCATACCTGCTGCGTCTCATCCAGGGTAGGGGCAGGCCCCCGTGCCTGTCCGTGACCGTGCCTGTCCGTGCGTGTGGCAGGCGGGCGGCCACGGGGAGCCGCACCCTACGGTGACGCGTCTCGGTAGGGACAGGCCTCCGTGCCTGTCCGTGTGTTGCGGGCCGCCACGGGGGGCGGCCCCGACGGGATCAAGCAATCATACCGCCGCGACTTGACGTATCTATCTGCTGGTCTATCTGCTGGGCGAGGATCTTTTGATGCGGCGGTCTAGACGCTGGGCGGTAACCGAGGTCGTGGCGTTGGCGGCGATCCGCCTGAGCGCATGCAGCGATCTGGCCTGCCGGCTGCCGGAGATGTTTGGCCCGCGCGCCCAGGCAGAGGGTCAGGCGGCCTCGACCCCCCAGGCGTGCAGCCGCGGCACATCGGCCAACAGCCGCCGCGTATATTCATGCTGCGGGTTGGACGCGATCTCGGCGACCGTGCCTTGCTCGACCAATTCCCCCCGGTACATGACCAGGATGCGGTCGCTGATGTAGAAGGCCTGGCCGAGGTCATGCGTGATGAACAGGATGCCCATGGCGTGACGGGCGCGCAGGTCCATCAGCAGATTGAGCACGGTCACGCGCAGCGACGCGTCCAACATGCTGGTCGGCTCGTCGGCGATCAGCAGCGCGGGGTCGGCCACCAGGGCGCGCGCGATCATGATGCGCTGCAATTGGCCGCCGGAGAGCTGGTGCGGCCCTTTGTTGAGCACGTCGGAGGGGTCCAGCCCTACCTCGACCAGGGCCGACTCGACGCGCCGGTCGCGCTCGGCGCGCGGCGGCTTGCGGTCCAGCAGTTGAAAGGGCTTTTCCAGCACGCGGCGATTGGTGTAGAACTGGTTGACCGCGGCAAAGGGGTCTTGAAAGACGCCCTGCACCTTGCGCCAGTAGGCCTTGAGGTCTTGGCTGCGGTGCAGGTGGGTCACGTCGCGCCCTTGCAGGAGGATCTGGCCCGCGGTTGGCTCAAGCAGCCGCAAGATCAGCCGGGCTAGGGTCGATTTGCCGCTGCCGCTTTCGCCGACGACCGCTGCGATCTCGCCCGGCTGAATATGAAACGAAACCTGTTTGACAGCATGGACTGCATGCTCGCCGTGCCCAAAGGTGCGCGAGAGGCCTTTGGTCTCCAGCAGCGGCGGCTGCGCTGCGGGCGCTGGTTGCGCCGGCGGCGCTGGTTGCGGTGATGGCGACAGGTGCGAGCGTTGTGCAGTCATGCCTCCGCCTTTTCAAATGGTTTGCCGGCCAACTGTTGCTGAACCCACCAACAGGCCGAGAAGTGATCCGGATCGCCGACGAGGGGCGGCGCTTCGCGCGTGCAGATCTCCATGACATAGGGGCAGCGGGGGTGAAACCGGCAGCCGCTGGGCGGGTTGCGCAAATCGGGCGGCGCGCCGCGGATGCCCTGCAGCCGGCTGCCGCGCAGGTGGGGGTCGGGGTCGAGGGTCGAGCCGATCAGCGCCTGGGTGTAGGGGTGTTGGGGCGACCTGATCATCGACTTGGTCTCGTCGATCTCGACGATCTCGCCCGCATACATCACGGCGATGCGTTCGGCGATATTGCTCAGGATGGGCAGGTCGTGGGTGATGTAGATCACGCGCCTGATAAAGCCCCGCTCGAGCAGCAGTTGCAGCAGCAACACCAGCTCTTTTTGCGACGAGACGTCGAGCGCCGAGGTTGGCTCATCGGCGATCAGGACGCCGGGGTCGAGCAGGGTGGAGACGACGGCGACGACGCGCTGGCGCATCCCGCCGCTCAACTGGTGCGGGTAGCTGTCGAGCACGCGGCTGGGCAGCGAGAGCTGTTCCAGCCGTTCCAGGGCGCGGTCGATAGCTTCTTGAGGGGTGACGGTGGCGTCGTGCGCCCGCACCACATCCACCACAAAATCGCGCACGCGCGCCGTGGGGTTGAGCGAGTTCATGGCGCGCTGCGGGAGCAAGGAGACCTTGCGTCCATGCCAGTCTTGGGGGATGTCGGTCTGGTCTGTTAATGCGATGGTGTCGCCGTCTAGGATCATTTCGCCGCTGGTGACATGCAGCGGTGGGCGCGCCGTGAGCGAGATGACCGACGCCAGCGTTGACTTGCCGCAGCCCGATTCGCCGACAATGCCCAAGACCTCGCCCTCGCCCACCGAAAACGAGACGCCGTCCACCGCCCGCACCACCGGGCCATGGTCGGTCGAATAATGTGCCCGCACATTCCTGAGGATCATGCCACGCGGTCTCCTTGTTTTCGCCTCGCGTTCGCGGCCCTAGGTTCTCAGCCCTGGGTGTTCATGAGGCAGGTTTTTGCGCCGGCGGCTCAGCGTCTGCGCAGGCGCGGGTTAAAGATCTCGTCGGCGCTGGACTGCAGCAGCAGCAGCGAGAAGGCGATGAGCGTCAGCAAGACGGTGGGCGGCACAAAGGCCCACCAAGCGCCCGTGCGCACGCTTTCCCAGAGTAGCGCCCAGTGCAGCATGATGCCCAGCGAAACCACATTGCTTGGCCCCAGCCCCAACATGGCAAGCGCGGCTTCCTGTAAGACGCCCGAACTGAGCTGGAGGACAAAGGCCATCACAATGTAGGAGAGCATGTAGGGCAGGATTTCGCGCAAGATGAGCGAGACCGCGCCCGCGCCCGAAATGCGCGCCACGTCGACATGTTCGCGCGTGCGCAGGCTGCTCGCCTGGGCGCGCACGGCGCGCGCCGTCCAGGGCCAACTGGTCACGCCGATGATCAGCCCCATGGTGACGATCGAGCGGTTGCTCACGGCGATGGAGAGCAGGATCAAAATCACGATCGAGGGGATGGTGATCACCACATTGGTAAAGGCCATCAGCCCCTCTTCAATGCGCCCGCCGTGATAGCCGGCCAGCAGGCCGATGGTCACGCCGATCAGGATCGCCACCGCGCCGGCGATGGTGCCGATGGTGAGCGAGGTACGCGTGCCAAACATCAACTGGGTAAAGATGTCGCGCCCGAAGTTATCGGTCCCCAGCCACGCCTTGGCCGAGGGTTTATCATACAGCCCGCCGACCAGCTTCATCGGGTCGGATTTATCGAAAATAGAGGGGCCAAGCAGGCTGAAGGCCAGGAGCAGCGCGATCAGAGACAGACTAAACCAGAAGCGCCGGTTGCGCGCCGTCGCCACCGCGACCGAACGGCGCAAGCCGGCGAGAAACCCAGGGCGTGCGGTGAGCGTGCCGGATGTGGGTGCTGCTGTTGCCATAGCGTTTCCTTGTTAGCCTTCGCCCGTCGTCTTGGCGCGAATTCTGGGGTCGATAAAACCGTAGGCGATATCCACAATGAAGTTGGCCGTCAGCACGCCGATCATCACCAACAAGGTGATGCCCTGGATGACCGGGTAGTCGCTGGTACGGATGGAGGTGAAGAGCAGCGTGCCGATGCCCGGATAGCCAAAGACGATCTCGGAGATGAGGCCGCCGCTCACCAGGCCGCCGATCGCCAGCGCCAGGCCGGTGACCTGGGGCAGCATGGCGTTGCGAAAGATGTAGGCCGTGATGCGGTTGTCGGAGACGCCCAGCCCGCGCGAGAAGCGCACATAGTCGGCGTCCAGTTCATAGATCGACATGGCGCGCATCCCCACCGCCTGGCCGCCGATAAAGATGATCGCTTGGGCGAGAAAGGGCAGCCAGTAGTGGCGGAGCACGCTGCGGAAGAAGGGCAGGTTCAGCCCCGGCGTCATGTCATAGCCGTAGCCGCCGCCGACCGGGGCCAGCCCCCAATGCACCGCAAAGAGGTACAGCAAGATAATGGCTAGACAGTAATAGGGGATGCTGGAGATAAACAGCGACGAGGGAAAGAAGATGCGGTCCAGCCATCCGCCCTTATAGGCGGCCAGCGCGCCCAGGCTGTTGCCCACGATCCAGCCGACCAGGATGGCGGGCAGCATGAGCGCGATCGTCCAGGGCAGCGCCTCAAAGATGAGCCTTTGCACACTGGCAGGCGCACGCGCAAACGAGGTCCCCAGGTCGCCCTGAAGCAGGTTGCCGATGTAGATCATAAACTGCTTCCACATCGGTTGATCCAGCCCAAACTCCCGAATATAGGCCGTGTAGAGCCGCTCCAGCGCAGGGCCGCTGACCCCGCCGCCCATGGACATCTGCGCCACAATCGAATCGACTGGGTTGCCCGGAATGAGGCGCGGCAGCAGGAAATTCAGCACCAGCGCAATGAAGAACGCCAGGATAAACCAGAGGAGTTTGCCGAGCAGATAGCGTTGAAACTTCGACATGGACTATCCCCACCCCGGCGGGGCAGCCCTGCTGAGAGCTGCCCCGCCTATCTAGCTAGAGGTTCACACGCGGCGGTTCGGGATGGCGGCGTGCCTTGCTCATCCCGTGCGTTCATCCGGTGAGGGGGCTCGACGGGCGCTATTTCGGCTTGATCACGAAATAGCCGCGGATGCCTGCATAGTTCTGTTGCGGCGGGGCTACCGGGTTTTCCGCCGTGGCGAAGCCCGTCCACACCGACTCGTTGAACTCATAGAACTCCAACGGGCGGTACATGAGCGGGATGACCGGGATGTTCTCCTGGAAGATGCGGTCGAGCTGGCTGTACAGCTCTTTCTGCTCCGCTTCGTCGGTGGAGGCGGCCACCTGGTCGAGCAGGGCGGCGGCATCTGGATAGTCAAAGCGGTTCCAGTTCCAGAACGCAACCTCGCCCATCGGCGCCACGCCGCGGATGTCGAGCGCATCGCGGAAGCGCGCCCACGGGCTGGCTGGGCTGGCCCCGGTGAAGGTCCAGATCAGCATGTCGAAGTCGCCGGCGTTGCGCCGCGCCGTCAGCACGGGCGCTTCGGGGAATTCGGTGGAGATGTCGAAACCGGCCTCGGCGGCGTTCTGCGCCACCAGTTCGACCGCGGTCATCCAGTCCGTCCAGCCGTAGACGGCGTTGACCTTCCACGGCCCAAGCCGCGTGCCGTCGGGCAGCACATAGATGCCGTCGTTGCCCTTGGTCGCGCCGACTTCCTCTTCGAGAATGCGGCGCGATTCCTCCGGGTTGTACTCCCACCCCAACTCGGCCACCTGGTCGGCGTTGAAGAATTTCTCTTCACCGCCGCTGGGGATGATCAGGCTGGGCTGG
>QEUY01000079.1 GCA_003577365.1 Chloroflexota bacterium
GACGGCGCGGCCCTGCGGCGGCGTCAGGCTGTCCAGCGCACGATAGAGCGTGCCATCCCAACTCGACGTGTCATAGGCCACTCCCTCCAGTTGCACGGTCATGACGCCGTTCAACAGATCGGGCTGCCAACTGGCCGCCATCTGCGTATTGGGCGAAATCGCCACATCCTGCAGGTCGACATCGGCGGGCTGGTCGGCCTGCTCCAGACAGTAGACCAGCGGGCCGCGGCGCAGCGCCACACTGCCGCGCGTAGGGTCGACGCGCGGGTGCGCGGCCAGCAGCGCGGGCGACATCTCCAACCAGAGCGTCACCGTATCGCCCGGCTGCCAGGCCCGGTGGATCGTGGCATACGCCGTCCCCGGCTCCACCGCCAGCGGCGTATTGTTGACGGCCAGCTTGGCCGGCGCCGCCCAGTCGGGGATACGCAGCCGCAGTTCCCAAGGCCGGCCGTCGGTCTCCGCCACGGCCAGCTTCACCTCGCCCGACCATGGATAGTCAGTCTCCATCCGCAACGCCAGCTTGCGCCCGTCAAACTCTGGGGTAAGTTTAGCAGTGGTATACTGGTGGATCTGAACGCCAGTGGCGTCGGTCGTCACCAGATAGTGCGCCAGCGACGCCAGCAGCCGCATGACGTTGGGCGGGCAGCAGGCGCAGCCATGCCATTCGGGCCGCACAATGTGCTTGCGCCCCAACCACGGCGCGCTGCCGCGGCTGAGCAGCGGGTTCACATAGAAATAGCGGCAGCCATCCAGCGAGACGCCGCTCAGGAAGGCGTTATAGAGCGTCAGCTCCATCAGGTCGGCAAAACGGCGTTCGCCGGTCGCCAACAGCATACGCCAGGCCCATTGGATACTGGCAATCTGGGCGCAGGTCTCGCAATAGGCGCGCTCGTTGGGCAGCTCATAGGGTTCGCCAAACGCCTCGCCGGCGTGCTGTGCGCCCAACCCGCCGGTGACATGCAGCTTCTTGCTCACCATGTTCTGCCACAGCCGCTCCAGCGCCGCCATCAAGGCCGGTTCACCCGTCTCCAGATAAGCGTCGGTCATACCTGCGGTCAGGTAGAGCTGGCGCACGGCGTGCCCTTCCACGGTCTCGGCGTCGCGCACCGGCACATGATCCTGGTAGTAGGCCGGCGTGCCCCAGCGGTGCGCACCCAACAGCCCACGCCCGCGCTGGTCGAGGAAGTAGATCGCCAGGTCGAGATAGCGGCGCTCCCCCGTGGCGCGATAGAGTTCCACCAGCGCGGTCTCGACCTCCGGATGGCCGGGCGTGCCGGCGCGTTTGCCGGGGCCAAAGACCGAATCGATATAGTCGGCAAAACGCCGCGAGACGTTGAGCAGCCGCTCATCGCCCGTGCCGCGGTAATAGGCCACCGCCGCCTGGAAGAGATGGCCCGCGCAGTACAGCTCATGACCGTGCTGCAAGTCTTGCCAGCGGCGCTGCGGCTCCACCACCTGCCAATAGGAGTTAAGATAGCCGTCCTCGCCTTGGGCGTCTTCGACCAGGCGGATGGCATACTCGGCCATCTGCACCAGCTCGGGGTCGTCGTGCCGCGCCAGTTCATAGCCGACCGCTTCCAGCCACTTATAGACATCCGAATCCATAAAGACCGGGGTGCGATAGTCACCTTCGCCCTTGCCTGCGGCCAAGAGCAGATTGTTGAAATTGCCGGATTTCTCTAACTGCCGGTAGCCGTGACGCAGGCTGACCGCCTGATTTGTATCCTGCCAGCGCTTCCAGAAACCGCCGTCGATCTCCACCGCGTCGAGCGGCAGGGTGCGGAGCTTGGCATGGGGGCTGGCAGCGGTATCCACAGGACCCTTGTGCATGGTGTTTGTCTTTCTTGTCATCTGGTCGTGGTCGTCATAGCGCCACGTCGGATATGGGCAAAATCGGTGGTACGTTCTCGTTGTCGCGGCGGTATGCTGCCGCCGATGCAGACGGAGCAGAGCATGCGGTACAATACCGCACCTACGCTTTCTGGTTTCCCTCTTCTTCTCTCTGGCCTTTGCGCCCTCTGCGTCCTTTGCGGTTCATCCTCCGGCAAGGCGGCAACTTGCGTCACGTGCCTAGTGCTACTTGGTATGGCGCAAAAAGACGCCGAACTCGCCGCGGATCGCCCCTTGGTTGACAAAGGGGTGCAGAAACAACTCCTGCTCAGCCTCGGCGGGCAGCGCGGCGTTGGCCTCCTTGCGCGCAAAGAGCGGCGGGCGGCTCAACTGCACCCCAGCCACGCGCAGCACCGGCCCCAGTTGGCCTTCGGGCGCAGCCTCTTCCGTCACGACCGGCGGCTGGTTGATGCCGGCTGCCAACTGCACGTCGTCAGGATAGAGACCGCGGCGGCCATGAAAGATCACGGTGTCGGGCTGGGCGTCTTGGAAATAGGCATAGACCAGCGGCCCGCGCAGGAGCGCGGCCACATCGGCGTTGCCGCGCCAGACCAGCGGCAGCGGCAGGTCGAGATGTACCGCCACGCCGCTGCTCGGCCATTCGCGCTCGATCACATGGAATCCGCCGGCCTCGACCGTCACCGGCGCGGCATCGCCCACGCGCACCGTCGCGCCCTGTGCATGGGGCGGGATGGCAAGATGCAGCGCGAAGCGTGCACCCTGCTCCGGGCGCACCTCGATCTGCACCGCGCCGTCCGATGGATAATCCGTGCGCTGCTCCAGATGCACGGCAGGGCCGCCCTCCGGGCGCAGGACCGCGGCGCTGGCGGTGTACATCAGCACGGCAGGCGCGTTGGCGCGCAGCCCATAGAGATAGGTCGGCATACGCCCGGCGATGCGGTGGCCCGCGGCGTTACAGCAGTTGGGACTTTCCGGCTCGCGCGCCCGCCCGTTGAGCGGCGTGAAGTAGCTCCAGTTTGTGCCGTCTGCCAGTTGCGCCGCCAAGAAGTGATTGAACAGGTCGCGCTCGATCTCGTCGATATAGCGTTGTTCACCCGTCCAGCGCAGCGCCTGGTCCAGCAGCAGGATCCAGGTGTGCTGGGGGCAGACCTCGATCTGGTTGCGCGCGTTGTAATATTTGTGCGGCACATAGCGTTCGAGCGAACTCATGCCGCCGGTCAGGAAAATCCACTCATCCGCCAGCCGGTTGACCGAGCCGATCACCACGTCGCGATATTCCTGTTTGCCCGTGGCGTTGTAGAGCGCGGCCAAGCCCAGCAGCGTCATATGGAAGGTGTGGGCGTGCATGTTTTCGCGCAGTTCGAAGACATCCTTCTCGCCGGCGGCAAACTGGCGCATGGCCGTATAGCCGCAGCTGTGGTTGGCCTGGGGATACTGCTCCCACCACTCATCCCACTTCGCCAGCGTCGCCTCGCCCCACTCGATGTAGCGTTTGTCGCCGCTCGCCATGCCCAACAGCACCATCGGTTCCAGGATCAGCGTGCCCTCGCCGCCGTCATGGCCGTTGCCGGGGAAGGGGCCGACCAGCGGAAACTGCCCCGGCTCCACGCCCCAATGCTCCATGATAAAGTCGCCCAAGCGCCGCGCCGTGTTGAGCGCGGTTTTGCTCCCCAGCAAATCATGGCAGACCAGCAGCCCATGCAGCACATAGTACATCTCATACAGTTCCATGCCGCGCACCGGCGTGCGATGGAACGGGCGCGTGATGCCCAGATAGCCGTTCGCCTCTTGGCTGGCCGCCAGCCGGTCGACGATCTCATGCACGCGGTCGAGCAGCGCCTGGTCGTGCGAGATCAGCGCGCTGTAGGTGGCGGCGTCCAGCCACTTGCCGATCTGCTCGCCCAGCCAAAACCACTCGTCGTAGTTTTTGCGTTCGTGCAGCCGGATAAACTCCTCAGACAGCAGCGCGTCCTTCAACCGTCCGCTCTGGTTGGCGCGGAAACGTTGGCCCAGAAAGCCCCCGACCGACAAGATGTCGCGCGGGGCGACGGGCTGCAAAACAGGCACATTCATGGTGTCGTCCAATCTTTTTGCGGGGCGCTATCCCTTGAGACCGCTGAGGACCACGCCCTGGATAAAGTAGCGTTGGGCAAAGAAGAAGAGCACGATCACCGGCAGGATCATGGCCGACGAGGCCGCCATCAGCAGGTCATAGCGCGTGCGCATCACGCTGCGGAAGGTAGCCAGCCCAATCGCTACGGTGAACTTCTCCGGCGAGTTGAGATAGAGCAGCGGGCCAATAAAGTCGTTCCAGCCGTGCAAAAAGGTGAAGATCGCCACCGCAGCCAGCGCAGGCTTGGCCAGCGGCAGCATAATGTTCCAGTAGATGCGAAATTCGCTGCAGCCGTCGATGCGGGCGGCGTCGGCCAGTTCTTCAGGCAGCGTGCGGAAAAACTGGCGCAGCAGAAAGATATTGAACGCGCCGCCGCCAAAAAAGATCGGGATCGTCAGCGGCTTGAAGCTGTCGATCCACCCCAACCGGCTAAAGATCACAAACTGGGGCACCATGAGGACAAAGTAGGGCACCATCATGGTCGAGAGTACCAGCACAAACCAAAAATCGCGGCACCAAAACTTAATGCGCGCAAAGCCATAGGCGCAGAGCGAGGAGGTGAACAGCACCGCCACCAGGTTTAGCGCCACGATGATCAGCGTGTTCATGATGTAGATGTTGAACGGCTTATAGGTCAGGGCGTCCACATAGTTTTGTGGTCGCCAGGGGTCGGGGATCCATTTGGGCGGGAAGATAAAGATGTCGTTCTCCGGTTTGAACGAACTGCTGACCAGCCAGACGAACGGCATGATCATCACGACGGACCCGGCCACCAAGATGACCCAGATCAAGGTGCGCCACCAGAACTCGCCGTTGCGCAGTTTAGCGGCCAGACGCGAACCAGAAGAGGTTTGTGACAGCGGTGTTGCAGCGTGTTGGGGTATCTGACTGACACTATTCATGGCTTCATCTCCGCATGAATCTGAACCGTCACCCGTCTCCTAGGCGTTGTCTTCATAGTGCACCATGCCGCCCACATAACGGAAGATCAGCGCCGTGAGCATCAAAATGATCAAAAACAGCACCCACGCCAGCGCCGCCGAATAGCCCATATCCAGATATTGGAAGCCATTGCGGTAGAGATAGAGCACATAGAACAGAGTGGCATTTTGCGGGCCGCCGTTGGTGAGCAGGAAGCCGGCGGTAAAGACCTGGAAGGTGCCGATGATGCTCATGATCAGGTTAAAGAAGATCACCGGCGACAGGAGTGGAATCGTGATATTCCACAGTTGGCTCCAGCGGCCTGCGCCGTCGATCTCGGCGGCCTCATAAAAGACATCGGGGATGCCCTGCAGCCCGGCCAGATAGATGATCATGGCGCCGCCCAGCCCCCACAGGCTCATGATGATCAGTGCCCACAGGGCAAACGTCGGGTCTTGCAGCCAGGCGATGCGCGGGATGCCGAAGACGCGCAAGACGGCGTTGAGCAGCCCAAACTCGGTATTGAAGATCCAGGCCCACAACACCGCGCTGGCGACGGCGGGCACAATGCTGGGCAGATAGTAGATCGTGCGGAAGAAGGCAATGCCCTTGACCTTGGTGTTGATGAGCAGGGCCAGCAGAAAGGCCAACACCAACCCCAACGGCACCGAGGCCAGCGTATAGAGCGTAGTGACCTTGAGCGACTGCCAGAAGAGTTTGTCGGTGCCCAGCCGCAGAATGTTGTCCAACCCGATATAGCGCGCCGGGCGGATCAAGTTCCAGTCGGTGAAGGTCAACCAGACCGCGATCAGGGCAGGCGTGAGAAACCAAAACAGAAACCCCAAGATAAACGGCATGATAAACAGGTAGCCGGTGATCGTCCGGCGTTTGGCGCTGGGCAGCGAACTGAACCAGCCCAATCTTGGGGCAACGGTCGCCATGGGTTGCGTGGCTGTAGCCATGAGCAAGTCTCCCTGAGTGGTCGAACAAGGGGTGGAGGCCCTCGGCCTCCACCCCCATGCGCTTAACTGCGCGCCTGTTCTTCGTCCAGAATGGCGTTGGCCTCGGGGACGGCTGCGGTCAGCGACTCTTCGGCGGTCATGTCGCCGTTCCAGATGGCTTCCAGCGCCGGGTTCAGCACCGAGGTGGCACGCGGGTAGCCGATGGGCTGATAGAGTACCTTGCCAAAGCGCGGCAGATACTCGGTCGCGATCTTGTAATAGTCGGTCGGATGCACGCCTTCGGTGATCCATTCCTTCAGGCCCTCTTCGGTCATCAGCGCCGTCTGGCTAGGCAGCCACAGACCGGTGCGGCAGAACTGAAGCTGATAGAAGGGGGTGGAGAGGAAGCGCACCCAGGCCCACGCCGCGTCCGGATTGGCGCTGCCGCTCATGCCCGAATGCAGATGGGCCTGCATGTTGGTGGCGACTTGCGACATCTGAGGCAGCACGCCGGTGCCCAGTTTGGCCTTCATCAACTTCATCCAGTCCAGCGCCCAGGATCCTTCAATCGCCATGGCGAGCTTGCCGGTCTCCAGCATTTGGGTATTGGTCATGCCCAGCCCTTCAAATGCGCTGGAGCGCGGCATGACCTGATCGACCAGCCACAGGTTGGCTAGGTTCTGGATGGCCTCGACCCCTTCGGGCCGATCGATAATGATCTTCAGCGTTTCAGGGTCGATCCAGTTGTTGCCGTTGATATTGACCGCAGCAGCCAGCACCGTCCCATTCGGATAGTTCCAGTGAATGCCCCAACTGTCCACATTCTCGACGTCGAAGCCGCTGTCGCCGGGATGGTTGCCGTTCACATCCTTGGTAAAGGCGCGCCCCACCTCGACAAAGTGCTCCCAGGTCCATGCCTCATCCGGGTCATTGCTGGGCGGCTCGATCCCTTCCGCCTCAAACATATCGGCGTTGTAGTAGATGTGGGGTGCAACCCAGCAGGAGCCGATGCCATACCAGCGGCCATCCACCGTGCAGCGTTCGGTCTCTTGCGGTTCGATGAAGTAATTCTCAGCGCCCAGCAACGGGTCCAGCTCCAGATAGTCGGTAATGTCGAGCAGCAGCCCGTCGCGCACATAGGTGCGGTAGTCGCCGCTGCCGACAAAGGCGGTGTCCGGCGGGGTGCCTGCCGCCACATTGGCCAGGAACTTCTGGGCATAGTTCTCCGGCGTGTGCAGCCAGGTGACCTTGATATTAGGGTTCTCTTCTTCAAACACCTCGATGGCGGCGCGCACGCCTTCGTCTTCGCCGACGCCGCCCCAGCCCATAAAGCTGATCTCGGTGACGCCGGCGGCAGGCGCTTCTGCCGCTGCTCCGCCCCCTGTCGCCGGCGCTTGGGCTGCCGGTGCAGTACAGGCTGCCAACACACCGCCGCCCATCACAAGCGCAGCGGATTTCAGAAACGTCCGACGGCTGAGTTGATTACGAACCATCTGTGCCATTGTGAAAGTCTCCTTAGAATAGACTTGGGCCGACAGACATAGGAGCGAACACGCTAAACGGTCTTTGCCAGACGGATCACATTCCACGAAGCAGCCGGCAGCGTCGCCGCCAGCCGGCCATCCTGCACCTGTGCGTCGCCGCCCTTGGCGGGGGCCACGCGGTTGGGCGCATCTTGCGTATTGGTCGCCTGCAGGTCGGCGTTGTGCATGCTCCACTGCTCGATCACCCGATAGCCGGGGAAGGCGCGGCAGTCCCCTTGCAGCGGGAGCGACTCCTGCAAGTTACGGTTGACGGCAAAGAGGGTCAGGCTCTCGGCGGCCTCGTCCCAGGTCGCCACCGCTTCGAGATAGGGCACGGCGTCAAATTCGCTGTCGTCATACACCGCGGAGCGCGCGTCCACATCCAGCGCCACCCCGCGGCCAAAGCGCGAGGTCTGGGCATACGGGTGGAAGATCGTCTGCCGCCAGGCCGGCCCGCCGGTGGCCGTCATGATCGGCGCGATCACGTTGACCAGTTGCGCCAGACAGGCCATCTTGACGCGGTCGGCGTGGCGCAGCAGCGTGATCAGCATCGCGCCGACCAGCAGCGCATCTTCCATCGTATAGATATCTTCCAACTGCGGCGGCGCGATCTGCCATGGCTCCATCGCCCGGTCGGCCGCGCGCGAATGGAACCAGACATTCCACTCGTCAAACGACAGGTTGACGGTCTTCTTGCTGCGCTTCTTGGCCTTCACATAGTCGCAGATCGCCACCACGCTGGAGATAAAGCGGTCCATGTCGATGGACTTCGCCAGGAAGTTGGGCGTGTTATTGTCCGGGTTGCCGTAATAGGTGTGGAGCGAAATATACTCGACGTGATCATAGGTGTGGTCGAGCACCGTGGCTTCCCAACTGGCAAAGGTCGGCATCTTGCGGTTCGAACTGCCGCAGGCCACCAGCTCCAGGCTGGGGTCCACCCACTTCATCACCTTGGCGGTCTCCACCGCCACGCGGCCATACTCGTCGGCGGTGCGGTGGCCGATCTGCCACGGGCCGTCCATCTCATTGCCCAAGCACCAGACCTTGACATGGTGCGGTTCGGGGTGGCCGTTGGCGCGGCGCAGGTCGCTCCACTGTGTGCCGCCGGGAAAGTTGCAGTACTCGACCAGGTGGCGGGCCGCATCCAGCCCGCGCGAACCGAGATTGACGGCCAGCATCGGTTCGGTCTGCGCCTTGCGACACCAGTCGATAAACTCATCCGTGCCGAAGAAGTTCGGCTCGATCACACGCCAGGCCAGTTCCAGCCGGCGCGGGCGCTGCTCCTTGGGGCCGATGCCGTCCTCCCAGTCATAGCCGGAGACAAAGTTGCCGCCCGGATAGCGCACGATCGGCACGTCGATCTCGCGGATCAGGTCGATCACATCGCTGCGAAAGCCGTCCTCGCCGGCGCGGGCGTGGCCGGGTTCATAGATGCCGCCGTAGACGGCGCGGCCCAGGTGTTCAATAAACGAGCCATAGAGACGGGGGTCAATCGCCCCGATCTGCCGCTCTGGAGCCAATATAACTTGGGCAGGGGTAGACATAAGGTAGACCTCTAGGCCGTAGGCCAAAGCTGTAGTTTTGGGAAGTTAGGTTGTGGTTGACAGATAGCTAGAAACTGTGATACAACGTTATAAAACGTTTTAAATCGGGCATGCTCATCATAGCAAATCTAGGCCTCATTGTCAATCCCCTTTGCCGCACTCTCTGTTGGGGGTTATATGACGAAGCGCGTTCCTGCACGCATCACGATTATCGACGTCGCCCGCCATGCCAATGTGTCGGCGGGCACAGTTTCCAATGCCCTGACCGGCAAACGGCCCGTGGCCGAGGCCACACGCCAGCGCATCCTCTCCGCCATCAGCGAGCTTGGCTATCAGCCCAATCTGCTGGCGCGCGGCCTGGTCAACCAGCGCAGCCAAACCGTGGGCGTGGTCGCCTCCGGTCTGGAATATTACGGTCCCTCGCGCACCCTGATCGGCATCGACCGCGAGGCCAATACGCTCGGCTACTCGCTGCTGCTGGACCTGCTGCACAGCCCCGTGGGCGACAATGTCGACGCTGTGCTCAACATGCTGACGGCGCGGCGCGTCGACGGCATTATCTGGGCCGTGCATGAAATCGGCCACAACCGCGACTGGGTCAACTCCGAGCGATTGGTCGAGCTGCCGCCCATCGTCTTTCTCACCATGCAGCCGCGGCCGGGCATCACGGTGATCAACACCGACAACTGTCTGGGCGCGCGCATCGCCACCGACCATCTGCTGGCGCACCAACGCCGCGTCGTGGGCCATATTGCCGGG
>QEUY01000080.1 GCA_003577365.1 Chloroflexota bacterium
GGCAGCAGCCCATAGGCCAGCGCCGCGCCCCCCACCAGCCCGCCCATGTGCCCCCAGTTGTCGATGCCGCCTGCGCCCAGCCCAAAGATCAGGTTGACGCCGATCACCAAAAGCATGTTCTGCAGAATGGCGCGGCCGCGCGCCCCGAAGTTCTCGCGATAGCGCAGGAAGTAGATAGTCGTCGCGCCCGCCAGCGCAAAGATCGCGCCCGACGCGCCCGCCGACGGGAGCGGAGAAAAGGCATAGCTCGCCAGGCTGCCAAACAGCCCGCCCAGCAAATAGATGATCAAAAAACGGATGTGGCCGAAATAGCCTTCGACCAGCGGCCCCAAGGCGTTGAGCGCATAGAGGTTAAACAACAGGTGGATCACGCCGATGTGCAGGAACATGGCCGTAAACAGCCGCCACACCTCGCCCGCCGCTACCAGCTCGTTGACCTTAGCGCCAAAGGTGATCAGCACATACATGTTCTGCGTGCCGTTGATGTCGTTGTAGACGACCCAGCCATAGACGATCATCGCCACAAAGACGAGCAGGTTGATCACCAGCAGGGCACGCGTCGCCAGCGGCGGCGAGAGTTTGATATAGAAGCGTGGGCGTTCGGGCACAAAGGGCGGCACAGGCACGCGCGCGCTCCCCGGCGGCAGGTCGGGCGGATAGGGTGTGGTCACGATGGTTAGCTCTCGCTTGAACTCCCGCTCAAATCTCGACCGGCGTCCAGTCGACCCGGCACTTCTCGGCCTGGATAATGCTCAAGACGCGGTCGACCGTCTCTTCCAGTTGGCTCTCGCGGTTGACCACCACATAGTCAAACTCGACGATGCGGCGCAGCTCTTGGCGCGCCGTAGCGATGCGCATCTTCAGCTTGCCGGCATCTTCGGTCTTGCGCTCATGCAGCCGGCGCACCAGCTCCTCTTCGCTCTCGGCGGTCAGAAAGATGGTGACGGCGCTGGGGATCAGCTTGCGGACGGTGGCCGCGCCCTGCACGTCGATGCGCATGATCACATCTTTGCCGCTGGCCAGCGCGGCGCGCACATGTTTTTTGGGGATGCCCTTGTAATCGCCATAGACCATGGCATGTTCCAGCAGCTCACCCTGGGTGATCATCTCGGCGAACTCGCCCATCGAGACAAAGTGATAGTCCACCCCGTCCACCTCGGTGGGGCGGATGGGCCGTGTGGTGGCGGTCACCACAAAATAAAAATCGGTGTTGCGCCGCTGCATGGCCTGTAAGGTCGCATCCTTGCCGACACCGCTCGGCCCCGACAGAACGACCAACAGCGGGCGCGGGTGGTTCAGGCTGGCGTAGAGGGTCTCGACCTCGTCGTCGGTCTCGGTGATCAGGCTCATAAGTTTGCTTCGGCGTTCCACTGTCCGTATAGTATAAGCTCTATATCGAATAGGTTTCTCGTGCAGAGAATCCAGCGCCCAGGACCGGCGCGCACGGGCTGCCGTGTGCCCGTCCTGAAAGTATACGCGAGGTTGGGCTGCGCGGGGAAATTGGTCGAGCGAGGCGCGTGCAGGAGGCGCGTGAGGGAGAACCATGCCGATCTATGAATACTATTGCCAAGAGTGTCGCAAGCGCGTCAGCGTCTTTTTCCGCACCTTTGGCGAGGCGAGCGATGCCGCGGCGCGCTGCCCCACCTGCGGCGGCAGCCGTCTGCGCCGTCTGGTCAGCCGGGTGGCGGTGCTTAAATCGGAAGAGAGCCGCATGGACGACTTGGCGGACTCGTCGCTGATGGCGGGGCTGGAACAGGAAGACCCACGCGCCCTGGCCGGCTTTATGCGGCGCATGAGCGGCGAGATGGGCGAGCCGCTCGACGCCGAGATGGACGAGGTGATCAACCGGCTGGAGGCGGGTGAAAGCCCGGAGGCCATTGAACAATCGATGCCCGACCTGGCCGGGCCGGGCGGCGACATGGGCGACGAGATGGGCGGTTTTGGCGGCGCAGCCCTGGGCGGGGATGATTTGGGCGGGGACGATTTCTAGACGACCCTAGCGGAAAGGCAAATTCGATGGCGCTGTTGGTGCTTGGCTATCCAACCTTAGATGCAGCCGACTATCGCCGTATCCAGGCCTTCCGCGCCGACCATGACCCGCAGTTTCGCATCGTCGCGCCCCATTTCACGCTGGTCCACCCGGTGGAAAATGTGGCGGAAGAGCGGTTCACCGCCCATGTGCGCCAGATCGCCAAGACGCAGCCCAAGATCAACTTTGTGCTGCGCAGCGCCCAGTTCTTTCCCGCGTACCCAGGAGAAGGCGAGGCGTTCATTTTCCTGATCCCCGGCGAGGGCAACGCGGCGCTGATCCAACTGCATGACCAGCTATACAGCGGTCTGTTGGCCGAGCATCTGCGTGCCGACAGACCGTTTGGGCCGCACGTCACGATTGGCCGTAGCGCCGACCCCGACACAGGCCGGCAGCTCGTCGCCGAGCTAAACCGCGAGCCGATTGCCATGCCGGGCACGGTTGGGCGCTTGACGATCGCGCGCTATGTCAACGGGCTGATAACGAATCTGGTCGAAGCGCCGCTCTTGGGATAGGAAGTTGGGAATAGGGAGCAGGGGGCGGGGAGTAGGGTGCAGATCATAGGTGCGCTCAGAAAACCGCACCGGCAATCATAGGAGCTGTATGAAAGTTATCCGGACGTTTGATTCAGTGGGCGACCTCGCCGAACGCTTCGGCGGCGAGGTCTTTCAGGAGATCGCGGGCGAGGCGCTCTACGTCTATCACAAGACCGATAACCACTGGTATCACTACCGCTGGGTATCGGGGCGGCGCGAGATCGTGCTGGTGGGCCAACACAGCGGCGAACTGCCGCTGGTGGTGCAGGTGTATCCGTAATCGCTATGATGGCGCTTGTAGCGCATAAGCTCTACACCGGCCTCAGGTGCGCTGGGAAAATCACATCTACGGTCTTCTCTTCTGCTGGCCTTAGCGTCCTTTGTGTGCTTTGCGGTTAGCCCATCTTCCGTGCAGCTACACCTTTTCAAAGTGATCCACGTTTAAAACAAAGATGGTCGCGCCGCCCATGCGCTTCTCCACCGGCGTAGGGATGTGCACCTCGCCCGGCTCCATCACCGGGGGCAGCGGGGTCACATATTGAATGCGGTCGGGGCAGCTTTCGCGGATGATGCTCAACACCTCCTCAACCTTGGCATCGTCCACGCCGCAAAAGACGGTGGTGTTGCCGATGCGCAGAAAGCCGCCAGAGGAAGCCGTGACCGTGGCCGAGAAGCCGCGGCGCGACAGGCGATCCAGCAGGTTGCGGCTGTCGTCACTGTTGATGATCGCCATGACGAGCTTCATCGCAAAGATCCCTCCGTACTATTGTCTCTATGGCCGTCTCTAGGGCTGATTGTCTGGCGCAGGATGGGGGGGCGGCAGACAGAGCAAGGTCGCCTGCACGCGCTGCATGATCTCGCCGTGGATGGCGTCGATGGAGCGGCTGGCGTCGATCACCAGCCAGCGCGGGGCTTCGGCCGCGGCCAGCGCCAAATAGCCTTGACGCACGGCCTGGTGATAGGCCAGCGTCTTTTCCTCCATGCGGTTCCACTCGTCCGCCGCGCCCGCCTGCTTGCGCCGCAGCCCCTCGCGCACGTCGATATCCAGATAGATGGTCAGGTTGGGCGTCAGACCGCCGGTGGCATAGGCCCCTAGACGGCGCAGGTCGTCGAGCGACTGGCCGTGCCCATAGCCCTGATAGGCCAGGGTGCTGTCGGCGTAGCGGTCACACAGCACGATCTGCCCGGCCTGCAGCGCGGGCCGGATCACCTGGTCTACGATCTGGGCGCGCGCCGCGTTAAAGAGCAGCGTTTCAGCACGCGGACTCATCTCCGTGTGCCGGCGGTCGAGCAGGATGGCGCGCACCGCGTTGCCGATGGCCGTACCGCCCGGTTCGCGCGTCACCACCACGCGCGAACCGGAGCGTTCCAGGGCCTCGGCCAGCAGCCGGATCTGGGTCGATTTGCCGCTGCCTTCAGGCCCTTCAAAGGTGATGAAGGGGGCCAAGAAGGGCGGGATGAAGGACGCCACAGCTACTTGCGAAAGATGCGTACACGCCGGAACGGTTCACGGCCATAGCTATGGCTCACCAAATTCGCGGCGCGGGCAAGTTGATGCTGTTGGCTGCGGATCGCCGCCGAGCGCGGCTGCAGCTCGGCATCGGGCGCGCCGTTCAACACGCGCTGAATGCCCTCCTGCGTCTCACGCATGGCTTCGGTAAAGACATCCACCGGCTCACTGGGAATGTGGTAGATGTTCGCCAAACATTGCTCCATCTGGGTGACGGTGTTGCTGCGCAAAATGTAGATCGGGATATTGCGCCGCTCGGCGTCGGCCAGAGGCTGGGGCTGCTGGCGATAGTAGTTCTTGAGCGTCATCACCAAGTCGGCGTCGCTCAGGCTATCCACGATCTGGATAGGCACGTTGAGCGCGGCCGCGGCGGCGCGCAGCCGGTTTTGGCCGATGCCATAGGGCATGATGCGCAACAGCTTGCGGTTGCCGCCCTCGGCGCCAGCTTCGCCGCCGACCGCATCCGCCGCAAAGCGGTCGGCGGTGTGCTCTTCGAACTGGCCGATGCTGCTCCAGTCCAGCTCCGCCGGCTCGCTGCGCCGTGTCTCGCCCATCAGGCTCAGGCTGCGGCTGTTGGCGCTGCCAGGGCCATTGTCGCCCCACTCGCGCTCACGGCGTCTGCGCCCGCGCTCATAGCCATTGGCGTCGGCGAACTGGCCCAAGCGCCCGGTCTCGCTGCCGCGCTGGATATGCACCTCGCCCTTGTCGTCCAGATAGCGCACCTCCGGCGTCAGGGCGCGGCCGCGCAGCAGCGCATCCACCGAGGCGGCTACGTCATGATGGATCGCCATGCGCTGGCGGTCTTGGATCTCGATCAGCACGCTGAAGGTGGGGGGGGCCTTGCGCTCCAACACGCTCTTCTGCGTGCCGCGGCGGCGGGCTTCCTCGTCTGACAGCGTGACCGACTCGATCCCGCCCACCAGATCGCTCAGGGTGGGGTTCATGAGCAGGTTTTCCAGCGAGTTGCCGTGCGCCGTGCCGACCAGTTGCACCCCACGCTCGGCGATGGTGCGGGCGGCGACGGCCTCCAGTTCACGGCCGATCTCGTCGATGATGATCACCTGCGGCATATGGTTTTCCACCGCCTCGATCATCACCTCATGCTGCAGCGCCGGTTCCGGCACCTGCATCCGCCGCGAGCGGCCAATCGCCGGGTGCGGGATGTCGCCATCCCCGGCGATCTCATTGCTGGTGTCGACAATGATCACGCGCTTCTGGTCGCCGCGCACGCGTGCCGCTTCGCGCAGCAGCGTCGTCTTGCCCACGCCGGGCCGGCCCAAAAGCAGGATGCTCTTGTCGCTCATGACGATATCTTTGATGATGTCGATCGTGCCATAGACGGCGCGGCCCACACGGCAGGTCAAGCCGATCACATCCCCGCGCCGGTTGCGGATGGCGGAGATACGATGCAGCGTGCGCTCGATGCCGGCGCGGTTGTCGGCGCCAAAGCTGCCGATCTGGCTGATGACCGACTGGAGGTCTTCGTTCGTGACCTCGGCATCGCTCAGATAGATCTCGCCTTGGGTATAGCGCGCCTCGGGCAAGCGCCCCAGGTCCATGACGACCTCGATCAAGTCGGAGGTGCGGTCTTCGCGCGCCAAGGCCGTGCGAATGCGTTCCGGCAAGATAGCCAGCAGCAGGTCAAGATCATCGGTGATCTGTAGAGTTGTCATGGTCGCGTCTTCGGCGAAAGATAGATCGGCCTGAGTATTGGCCTGATGATCGTCGGCGTTCTCAAACGTCTTCGATAGCAAATCTACTTGTGTCATGCGTTCTAGGTATTGGTCCTTGAATGGGTTCGGACGCTTGTTTCCCCAATCGGCGCGCCTGCGCCGTGCCTAGTTCCTCGTCTCCTGACGCCTGGCCTCACGCATTAACCTCATGCATCAGCCCCGTGCGCCAGCAGGCATTATGTATACTTAGACGTCTGCCGACGCCGTTTTGTTCCTGATAGCCCATGTCACACCTCCTACTGCCCCAGGCTGGGGCTGGTCACTCGGCCACCCTTGGGGTGGGCACGCGCGCGGCTTGATGCCGCAAACTGCCATTGCGCCACGCCCCGGCACAGGCGATCTCCTGTGGGCGCAGCCGGACGCTGCGCGGGGCGGGGATCGTGAAATGGGCCGGGGCCACACGGCGGGCATGCTCCAGCGCGGGCAGCGCGTCCAGCGCCGCCTCGCGCACCCACTGCACCACCGGCTTGACCATCTTGGCGCGGTCGGTGAAAGGGGCAAAGCCATAGTCGGACAAGATCGCGCCCAGCCCGCCGTGATACTCACACACGCCGACATAGATCGGCTGGGTGATCGCCCGCCGCCAGATCACATGCAGCGCATGGCGCAGCAGCGTATGGATCACCTGCGGGTTGGGGTCATAGAGGTCAGCCCAAGGCTGGAGCCAATAGCCGCGCGGCCCCTGGACGATCTGCACCGCGCCGACGATCTCGCCGCGCCGCTCCATCACGAAACGGTCGACCACACCGGGCAGCCACCATTCTAAGATCGGCGGCTTGACGAGCGGGTCGCCTTGCCCCGCCTGCATCCCCTCGGCCAGTTGCACCGCCTCCGGCACGGTGCGCGCATAGAGCTGTTGCAGGGGCCACTCGTCGAGCGGACCCTGCGGGCGAATCTCGGCGCTGCTCTGCCCGCTGGGAACCGAGGCGTCAAACGCATTTAAGCGCCAGATGGTCTGGCGCGTGTAGGTGCGAAAGCCGACATGGCTGAAGGTGTGAACGGGCAGGGGTTGGTCGGGAACGTCTACATAGATGCGGGCAATCTGCTGGTGTGTCGCCTCAGCATGATAGTGAGCCAGGAGCTTCTCCCAAATGGCGGGGTGGCCGCGGGGTGTATCCAGCCCAGGCGCGAGCCGCACGATCTCGGCTTCGGGCCGCCCCGGGCGTTTCTGCACTTGTAAAAACCCGTTGCCCACAAGCCCATGCCCTTGTTGGTTCAGGACATAGGTCGCAACCCTGGCGTCGTTCCAGGGGACAACGGCCGTGAGCGAGGCCCAGGATGCCGACTGCGGCTGCAACAAAGACTGAATGATATTCAGCTTGGTCGCCTGGCTGCCCAAACGCTGGATCAAAAAAATGTCGCCGAGTTGAAACGGACGAATCACCGACTGGTCAGCTCCTTGGAAGGAGAGGCGTCGCCGCCTTGTGATTCCGTACTGTTAACATACCTTCCACGTGCCCTATTGTACTGCAATTGATGACGGTTGACAAGTAAGGGGAGATACACACCTTTATGTAAAGACATTATGCAAAGACATGCCAGGGGCAACCCCTGGGCGGAGGTGAGGGGCGCCCGCGTGCGGCAAAGCGCATCACAGCCTGCCGATTGTTAGCAGCAGCCGCCGATGCCTGGGGATAACTCTGGGGATAACTCGCGCGACTGTGGATATTGTCTAGTTGATAAGCCGCACCAGCACCGGCACGGAGAGGCCGATGGGGCGGAAGCCAAAACCGAGATAGAGCTTTTGCGAGCGCTGGTTGGTGGTTTGGGTATTGAGCACCAACCGGTCGAACTCCTGCGCCGCATAGTGGATGGCGTCGCCCAAAAGCGCGCGCCCTATCCCGCGCCCCTGGTAGTCGGGATGCACCGCCAGCCGCGCCAATTGCGCCTCGCTGCGGCTGTTGGCACAGACCGCGGTATAGCCCACCAAGACGCCCTCCCACCAGGCGAGCTGCACCCGGCAGCGCATCAACATCTCCAAGAGGTCTCTTGGCCCAAAGTGCCACAGCGGGGCAAAGGCCCCCGCGTCTAGCCGGGCCAGTTCGGCCAAGTAGTCGGGGTGGCCTGGGGTGATCTGCACCTGCGGCGGGCCGGGCGGCAGCGCCGCCGCGCGCTGCGGCAGCCGCTCCAACTCAAAAAACTGCACCCGTTCCACCTCGGCAAAGCCGTTCTCGCTCAGCGCCTGGTGAACCCAGACCTCGGCGCCATAGCAGATCAGTTGCACACCCGGCACCGCGCCGGCCAACTGTTCTTGCAGCGGCCCCAACAGCGCCTGCAGTGCAGGGCCGGGGCGCATGGGCCGCTGCACGGCCAGGACGCGCACATAGGCGCGCGTCGGCGCGGCGGCGGGCAGCGTAGCCGGGCGATCCTCCTGCTGCACTCCGAAAAACCCCCACAGCCTGCCGTTTTCTCGGCCCAGCATGCTGTGCGTCTGCGCCAAGAGCACGCTGAGATCCTCCGCCCCAATATCCAGATAGCAGTAGGCCGCGGTCTGGAGCAGACGGCGTACAGGGTTGAGGTCGGCTAGGGTGGCGGCGGCAACAGACATGGATCAATGCACAGGAATCGATCGGGCCGGACATTCCGGACGGCGCTGCTCGCCTGGGGCGTGGGCCGCGCCGTATTTTTGCATCGTATATCAACTAGGGTGCAGACAGCACCCGGCGTTTGCCATAGACCTGTTCGTAATACTGTTTGAACTCGCCGCTGCGGATTGGCTCCCACCACCAGCGGTTGTCGACATACCAGCGCACGGTGGCGCGGATCGCCTCTTCGTGCGTGTAGTCCGGTTCCCAGCCCAGATCCATCAGCTTATGCACGTCGAGACAGTAGCGCCGGTCGTGGCCCAGCCGGTCTTCGACATGGCGGATCAGGCTGGCCGGCTTCCCCAGCTCGTCGAGCAGGATCTCGACCATCGCCAGGTTGGTCATCTCCGTGCCTGTGCCCACGTTGTAGGTCTCGCCGATGACGCCCTTGCGCAAGATCAGATCGATGGCCTGGCAGTGGTCGAGTACAAATTGATAGTCGCGGCGCTGCTGCCCATCGCCATAGACCGGCAGCGGCTGGTCGTTCAGGGCGTTGGTCACAAAGAGCGGCACGACCTTTTCGGGATATTGATAGGGGCCGATGTTGTTGGCCCCGCGGCTGATCGTGATCGGCAGGTTGTAGGTGATGAAATAGGCGTTGACCAGATGGTCGGCCCCGGCCTTGCTGGCGGCGTAGGGGCTGCGCGGGGCCAGGCAGTCGCTCTCCAGGCTGCGGTGGTCGCCTTCGATATGCCCATAGACCTCGTCGGTGCTGATCTGGTGATAGCGCAGATTGCCGGCCTGGCGCGCCGCTTCCAACAGCACATAGGTCCCATAGATGTCGGTTTGGATAAACGCGTCGGGGTCCATGATGCTGCGGTCGACGTGGGTCTCGGCGGCGAAGTTGACGATCGTGTCCACCCCGCGCTCGGCGATGACCTCGGCCACCCGGCCCGCGTCGCAGATATCGCCCTGGCGGAAGGTATAGCGGTCGCCAAAGGCTGCGGCCACGTCTTGCAGATTCTCCAACCGCCCGGCATAGGTCAGCTTATCATAGACCGTGACCTGTAGGTCGGGGTGCTGCTGCAGCATCCAGCGCACGAAGTTCGAGCCGATAAAACCGGCCCCGCCGGTCACCAGCAAATGGTGCATAGGTTCATCTCCTCAATCCAGTTACAGACTCTGGGCGCGCCGCCGGCCTCCCCGCCGCGCCCGGTGGGCGCGCAGCCGCCGCAGCCGCCCGGGTTGGCGGGAGATCGGCAGGGGGAAGTCCACGGCCAAGGTCAATGTGGGCAGCGTGTGCAGGTCGGGCAGCAGC
>QEUY01000081.1 GCA_003577365.1 Chloroflexota bacterium
GCGGCCAGCGTCGCCAGCACGCCCATGCGGATCTGCGGGCTGAGCGAGAGTGAGCGTGGAAGCGCGGTAGTCGCCTGCAAAGCGGGTCGCGGCCGCGGGTCAGATAGATGGCTGCTCAAGATCGGTTCCTCCTCTCTGGAGACAGGGTAGGGTTTGGGTACGATCGGTGTACGGCCAGGCCGCACGATGGGCCGCGCGGATCAGCCATGGGCGTCGATACCCAAGACACGCGCCGACCATTCTAGCCAGGAGCCGTCATAGTTGCGCACACGCGGATAGCCGAGATGGCGCAGCAGCAGGTAGGTGTGGGCGGCGCGCGCACCGGAGCGGCAGTAGGTGACAATCTCTTTGTCGGGGGTGATGCCGTGGGCGGTGAGGTCGCCGTAGAGTTCTGCCGGGGGGCGCAGCGTATTCCAACTGCCGACCGGCACGCCGTTCATCCAGTCCCAGTTGATCGCGCCGGGCAGATGGCCTTGGGCATATTCGCCGGGGGTGCGTGTGTCCACCAGCACGACGCCGGGGTCGTCGAGATGCGCCTGGACCCAGGCCAGCGTCGCCAGGCGTGTCTCGTCGGGGCGAGCTACGAAGGTGGTCGTCTGCGGCACATGGGGCGTGGAGCTAGCGGGCCGCTCTTCCTCTTGCCAGCGGTCCCAGCCGCCGTCCAAGACCGCGATATTGGTATGCCCGTAGCGGTGCAAGGTCCACAGGGCGCGCGCCGCGGCCATGCCCCAGTTGCTGTCGTAGAGGATGACCGCGGCGCCGTCGTCGATGCCCAACTGGCCCATGATGGCGGCGTAGGCGGCGGGGCCGATCAACATGCCGGGCACGCCTGCTTCCTCTTGCGCCAGGGCGTTCATGTCCAGATGGACGGCGTTGGGTAGATGGCTCTCGGCGTACTCGTCGGCGCTGCGCATATCGACCAGGCGCAGGTCGACGGCGTCGAGGTGTTCGGCCAGCCAGGCGGGCGAGACCAGCAGCCCGGGCAACATGCAGATGCGCGGGCCTGCGGGCCGGGCAGCCCCCGCATATGCAGGGCCGCTTTGTGCCGGGGTGGGCTGTGTGGCGCTGTGTAGGACGCTGTTCGAGATCGTCAACTTGTGCTCCTTTGGGGTGGCCGCGCCTTGCGCAGGCGACGGACGGATGCCGTTGCAAATAAAAAAGCGCCATCCGGCATCGATCCGGCGGCGCTTGGGATCAAAAAGCGCTCAGGGTCTCCTGAGCGCAGCACTGTCTCACTCGACCCACCGGACCATCCGCCAGGGCTGGCGAAGGCAGTGGGACTTCTTCTCTTCCGGCTGCCGGCTAACGCGGCGGGCGCACTGCCAGAGCCGGAAGCCACTGCCTCCGCTCAGGACAGATGCAACAACAGACACAACGATGGGCCGACAGGTGATGACGCATGACGGATCTTGTCAAGACAAACCTGGCCGAGATGGGACTGGACGATTCCCGTTTGATGGCGCTGTGGGATGAAGGGTGCTAAACGGATGGCTGCGCCGAGTTGGGTTCTATGATGGCGCGCATTATACTTGCCGCGATTGCACGGTGTCAAATCGGGAAAGGCAAACGGCGTGAACACGACGAATCCAATCATCCCTCAAATGAGCATCCAGATTCTGCTGCCCGATGCGATTGACCGGCGTTTTCGACGGCGTGTGAAGACGCTGCCGGGCGCGAGCTGGCCTGCTTGGGGAGGGCATATCACGTTGGTGCCGGCCTTTGTGCCGACCTGCCCGCCGCAGGAGGTCTTTGACCGCGTGGCGCAGGCGACGGGGCAGTTTGTCGCGTTCCGCATTCGCCTGGCCGAAGCGGTGGCCGAAGGGGATATCACGCGGCCGCATTTTCATACGGTCTTTATTCAACTGGACGACCCCGACAGCGAAGATCACCAAACGCTGGCGCGCCTGCAGAAGGCGATCTTTGCGGCGCTGGCCCCGGTGCGCGATGCGGCCAAACCTGAACTCGACGCCGTGCCCTTCAAGCCGCATTTGACGCTGGCGCTGGGGGTGGGCGACAGCGAGGCCGCTAGGCTGGTCAATGCGCTGCGCAGCGAACCGATGCAGGCCGAATTTCTGGTGGATGCGGTATGGCTGGTGCTGAGGTGGCCTGGGGAAGGGAGGGACCCGCGTGTGGACCGCGTGCCGGTCCCGCTGGCCAAACCGGCCCTGCCGCCGAGCGAGCTGCCGCCGGGCACGTTGAGCGATTAGCCGCGGGCAAAGGACTTGACGAAAGCCCCACTCCAACACAGTCCCGATAAAAAGGAGCGCCCATCATCGCGGGCGCGATGATGGGCTTCGTACAAAGGAGGAACCAAAGGAGGTGCTGATTGGACGCTGTGAAGTAAGCTCCCCTCATACTTCACGGCTCCGGTAAGCGACTAACGCTGCTTCGACGTACCTTCGGACTGAGGCGCCTATGAGCCAATCTTACCAGGATGTGCTTAGTCGCTTACCGGAAGCCAATCGCCTCCGTCTTGCTTGTGAAATATTCTACAACAGGTCGCAGGTTCGCGCAACTTTCAATTCTTGGTGGTGTTCATTCATGTGACACGCAGGTCATCTCGACGAATCGCCCAAGCTGCGGATGGGGGAAGCTGCTCGGATGATTGATTTTGAATGAATCCTAGAGGAAAGGAGTTGTGGCGCAGTTGTCTGATTGTGTTGTGCTGATATTGACAGGTTATGCGGCGCTGACTACAATGGCGCAAGCGTACCCGGCGGACCAGAGATAGAGGAGCCAACTGGCGTCTGCCCTTATCGATGGGGGACAGGCCCCCTCTGGTCGGGGGCAGGCGGGCAGCGGCGCGCGGTGGATTTGACCTGGCGACCCATGCACCCAGCCGCGGTAGGCGCATAGCATAGATTCTGGAACGATTTCGGAACTGTAAACCAACCATTACCTATTTGTACCATTTGGGACTTCGGGAAGGGGAGAACTCATCATGGCCGAGCAAGAAACGTTTGAGCGGGTTCGCAATATTATCGTCGATCAACTGGGTGTGGATGCCGACGAGGTCACCATGGAAGCCAATTTCCGCGACGATCTGGAGGCAGACAGCCTGGACTTGGTCGAGTTGATTATGGCATTCGAGGAAGAGTTCGGCGGCGAGATCAGCGACGAGGAGGCCCAGAAGATCGTGTCGGTGGGCGACGCGGTCCGTTTCCTCGATGCGATCTAGCGCGCACGGGTGAGCGCGCGCCCGGCGGGCCATTGCCGGCGCGTCGCAGCCTGGGCGGAGCCAAATCAAGCTGCGGCGACCGGTCAGCCGGACGCGCGCTGTGAGCCGCCGGCAGTTTTGGATGCTGCTCTGAAAAGCAACAAAGGGGTGAGTCCTGCCACGCGGCCGGCTCGCCCCTTTTGATCTCTGCGATTGCTCACCGCAATTTCGCATCTGGGCTCGTCTGTCTATGCATACCAGCCACACATCCGCATCCCCCGCCCTGGCCCTTTTGGTCAACGCGGGCGGGGCCAGCCGCCGCATGGGCCGCAACAAGGCGCTGCTGCCTGTGGGCGACGGCGTGCTGGTCACCTATGTTCTGCGACGGCTGCGACCGCTGGCGCAGGCGGGTGCCGTCGTGGTGGCCAACGACCCGGCGGTGGTGGCGGCGCTGCGGCCTGAGCCGTCCCTTCAGGTTGTGGCGGATCGGTGGCCCCAAGGCGGCGCGCTGGGCGGGCTGGCGACCGGGTTGGCATTGACGCCGGGTTGGACACTGGCGGTGGCCTGCGACATGCCCTTTGTCGACGCCGGGCTGGCCGGCTATCTGGCGACGCTGGCGCGCGATGATTGGGATGCCGTCGTGCCGCAGAGCGATGGGCATGCCCAGGTGTTTCACGCCCTCTATCACCCGCGCTGTCTGCCTGTCTTGGAGGCCAATCTGCGCGCCGGCCGGCTGGCGGTGCAGGCGGCGTTTGAACAACTGCGGGTGCGCTGGGTGTGCGGCGGCGAGCTGGCCGCGCACCAGACCACGCCGGATGCTTTCCTCAATATCAACACGCCGCAGGAGTGGGCGGCGGTGCAGGCGCGACTGGCGGGGGACAAAAAACAGCCGGAAGGGTGATCCTCCCGGCTGTGAATTTGCCAGTGGTTTTTGTAGGGAAACGGGCCGGCTAGTGCTCCAGCGCACGCAGCACGTAGACGACCTTGCCGTTGATACGGACGCGGTTGGCGGGGCGCACGATCGGGGCATAGGCCGGGTTGGCGGGCTGGAGCCGGACATTGCGCCCTTCGCGATAGAGATACTTGAGCGTGGTCTCTTCGTCGCCTTCGATCCAGGCTGCGACCATGTCGCCGTCATTAGCCGTTTCCTGGTGGCGGAGCACCACGATATCGCCGTTGAGCACGCTGGCGTCGATCATCGAATCGCCCTTGACGCGCAGCGCAAAGAGCGGCCCGCGTGCCTTGAGCATCCCTTCGGGGATCGAAATATATTCGTCGGCGTTGCCAGGCGTGCGCGCCTCGACGTTGATCGGTTCACCGGCGGCAATGGCGCCCAGCACCGGCACTTGCAGCAGCGATGAGGCGTCAAAGTGCAGGCCGCCGTTGGCCGCGCGCGTGTTCGCCATGGGCATCGGCGGGGCGCTCTCGGCGTTGAGGCCGAGTTTCAACTCCTCCAGGCGGTCCCAGTGCAAGCACAGCCCGCGGCTGACTTCCTTGCGCCGCGAGATCAGGTTGAGTTCTTCGAGCTTGGCCAGGTTGTAATTGACCACCGAGGTGCTGGAAATGCCAACCTGTTCGCCGATCTCCCGGATGGTGGGGGGGAACTCGTTTTCGTTGACGAAGTTGACAATGAACTGCAAAATCTTGCGCTGGCGATCCGAGAGGTTGTTCATGCTGCTGCCTTTCCGCATATCGTCTCTCATCTAGCAGGGGGCTATCCCAAGTCAATATTCCAAGTTATCCCAACTCAGAACGTTTGTTTCCCAAGTTATCCCAAGTATACACGAACATTTGTGCGGTGTCAATAGGCGCGCGCACGTTTGTTCTTGCCAATTTCGCAGGGGGCGAGTTGGGCAGGGGGGAGCGCCGCGCTAGATAGAGGGATGCGCGGCCAGAATGGGGCCGCGGGCGGCGGGGGTGGTTTATTCGTCGAGCTTGGTTTCGGCGATGTAGGTGCGGAAGCGCCGCCAATAGGCGGCGCGGTCGGCTGCGCCGGCGGCGGGGTCGGGGAAGCGTTGGTCGGCTTTGGCCTGCCCGCGCTGCATGGCGGTTTCCATGTCGATGCCGCACAGATAGGCCAGTTTGAAGATCATCACCTGCAGGTCGCTCAGTTCCAGCGCCAGTTCGCTGCGCAAGGCGTCGAGGTCGGCATCTTTGGCGTCGCGATAGCCCTCGAATATCTGGACCAGCTTGCTGACTTCGCCCAGTTCTTCGAGCGCATGGAGCAGCGTGTGGCTGGGCAGCACCCGATCCCAGGTGCGCGCCTTGTCCCACGCTTCGAGCCAGGCTTGGTATTCACGGATGTGCATGGGGTCAGGCGCTCTCTTCGGCGGTGGGCAGGGCGGGCGCGGCGCCGGCGGCAGCCGCGCGAATCGGGGGCGCGTCCATATGCTGCAGCCGGCGCAGAAAGTCGACCGATTTGAGCCGGCGTTCGAGCACGGTGAGCAGATAGCGGTGGAGCAGGTTGTCGACGCGCTGCAAGATGTGCGAGCGCACCTGGACGTTGCGCACGGTGGGCCAGGTGCGTGTTTGGAAGAAGCGCAGCACCTTGAGCACGTCCGCCTCAATCGGTTCGACGTCGCGGCGGGCAGCGGCGCAGCCGGGGCAGAAGATGCCGCCTTCGCTCAGGCTGAGAAAGTTGGTCACCGGCTCCAGTTCGGCGTCGCAGCCCAGACATTCAAAGAGCTGAGGCTGGAACCCGGCCAGGGCCAGCAGTTGCAGTTGGACCCAATGCAGCAGGAGAGGAGCGCTGCGGCTGCCCGGCTCCAGCGCGTTCAGCTCTTGCAGCGCCAGGATCAGCAGATCCCAGATGGCAAGGTTTTCGTCGCCGGTCTCGGTGAAGCTGTCCACCAATTCGGCCAAGTAGCTGGCTTGGCCGATCTTGTCCAGGTCGCTGCGCAGGGCGGGGAAGCTCTCGACGCTTACCGCCTCGGTGATGATGTCCCAAGTGCGCGCCTTGGCGACGAGCAGCGATGAATGGCCGAACATCTCCAGGTGGCCGGCCTTGCGGCTGGTGGTCTTGCGTGCGCCTTTGGCGATCAATTCCAGCTTGCCATAGTTGGGGGTCAAGACGGTCAGGATGCGGTCGGCGTCGCCAAAGTCGCGGCGGCGCAGCACGACGGCATGGGTACGATAGAGACGTTGGCGATCCGGCATGGCAGGGTTGGGGTGGACCGCCGGTGCGGCACGCGACAGCGGGCCAATCCATCCATCCGGCAGAGTCAACACCAGGGGATAGTATACCACAGGTTGGCTAGAACAGATATTCGCCGGGTGTGCGCAGAAAGCATTTCAGGTCGAGGCCACGCGCCGCCGGCCATCCGCGCAAGGCGGCCAACGCCAGGCCGTAAACGACCTGGCTAAAGAACGGCGCCCGCTCAAGCGGGCTTGCAGAAGCATGATACGGCACGCCGTAGCGCAGGTCTGCTCCGGCAGAGCCGGGTGCGCTTTGAAAATCGCGCCCACGCGGGCGCGTCGAGGATAACCGGCTGTCAGCGGGCAAACAAAAGACCGCCCCACGCATGGAGCGGCCTCGCTGGTACCCCCAAGGGGATTCGAACCCCTGTCGCAGGCTTGAAAGGCCTGTGTCCTAGTCCTCTAGACGATGGGGGCGCACTGGCCGATACCCGCCCGAAACCTAGGACCAACTCCGAGCGTGGGCGCAGTATAGCAGTCAGGGGGCAAACGGTCAAGTTTGGTCCATGCCTGTTGATTTGGATGTGATATAGGGTACTATAGTAGGGTGTTGAGTGTGGCACTGGTTGGAGTAAGATGAGCGCGCCGCGCTTGACGCCGTAGGCTGCCATTGTGGCCCTCGTTGCGGTTGGCTAGGAGGTTTTGGCTTGGACCGATTGGTTGTGGCGTGTGTGCAGCAGCGCATGCATTTACCCCATTCTCTGGACGACTATCGAGAAGATGTGCGCCGCTTTTTGCGCGTGGCGGCGGCGAAGCAGGCGCGTCTGGTGATTTTCCCCGAGCTGGGCGGGGTCATGGTCGCGCCGCCCATCCTCGATGATTTCCGGTCGTCGTTGTTGAAGCGGGCCGACCGTGGCCGCCGCCGCGGCGCATCGCTGTGGCAGCGAACGACCGGCGCGCTGGCCGGTTCGCTGGCGACGTTGCTCCAGGCGGACTTTCGGCGGGCCTTGGCCGCGCTGCTGGATGTCGGCGCGCAGGAGGTCTGGGGCCGCTATGTGGAGGTGTACAGCGCGCTGGCGCGCGAGTCTGGCATGGTGCTGGTCGCGCCCAGCGCCTATCTGCCCGACCCGCGCGATGGGGTGGTGCGCAATTTGGCCTGTGTCTTTTCGGCCAATGGCGATTTGCTCGGCCATCAGGCCAAGGTGGTGCTGCACCCGGCAGATGTGGATTTGGCGCAGCCAGGCAGCACTTGGGATGTGATCCAGACTGAGGTGGGCCGGCTGGGGCTGATCTTGGGCAGCGATGTGCTCTATCCGGAGGTGGGCCGGGTGCTGGCCTATCAAGGGGCGGATGTTTTGGTCTGCCAGGCCGCTTGCACCGACGTGCTGCTCTATAACAAGATACGCGCCGCCAGCTTGGCGCGCATGCAGGACAATCAGCTCTACGCCGCGGCCAGTTTTCTGGTGGGCGACAACCGCCTCAGCCGCGCCCAGCGCACCCCGTTTGTGGGCAAGTCGGCGATCTTCGCGCCGCAAGAACTGACGCCGCGCGCCAACGGCGTCTTGGTCGAGATGGGCACCCAGCGCAGCGAAGGGGTGCTGGCGGCCCCCTGGGATTTCCCGGCGTTGAAGGAACTGTGGGAGACCTCCGAGACGCCGGTGCGCCGCCAGATTCCGCTGGCGCAGGCGGGCCAAGCCTTGGCGCAGTTGTACGCACGCTTGCAGGCGCTGCCGCGCGTGCTCGAACCGGCCCAACTGGCCTTGAATGCGAGCCAGAAGCCGGGCAGCGCCGGCGCAGAGGAAGAACCGGTGGCTGTGGTGGGGTTGGAGGAGCTGACCGTGGTCAGTTCGATCACCAACCGTTGGCCGCTGTGGAACGGCGCGCACGCCGCAGCGGAGGGCATGTCTGTAGAGGAGTTGGAGGAAGAGGGCTTCTTGTTCGATTTTGACGAGGCCGCGCCGCCCCCGCCTAGATCCGAATCCGCGGCCTATGCGGAGCCACGCGGCGAGGACGAGACAGACGAGATGGATATCGTGGCGAAGTCGGGCAGCGCCGAGGAATGAGCGCGCAAGGCGACTGGGCGGGGGCGTATCAATGCGTGCGCTGTATCAAAGTGTGCGCTGCACACCGGTCAACTTGACAGGCCAAGGGCCTGTTGCTATGATGCTGCGCACGGTATCTGGAGAGCAACACGGCGCAGGATCACCCCAGGGTACGGTAGGACAGTTCACCTTGCCACAGTCGTTTGCGGCGAGCATCGGCTTCGCCACCGCCAATAAGCAGAGCAAGAAGGTGTGCCCGGACTAGTCGTCTGGTATTCCGTGCTTGCTCGAGATTCGGGAAAGCAACCGGCCATCCAGACGGATTGGCCGGTTTTTTGTGTCTCGCATTCGTCTCTCGTATTCGTCTGCCGTTCAGGAGTGGGAACCGACCATGAGCCTTGACAACTTTGCGATCATCGAGTCCACGTTGCGCGAGGGCGAGCAGTTCGCCAATGCCTTTTTCAGCAGCGATCAGAAGGTCGAGATCGCCCAACTGCTGGATGCGTTTGGCGTCGAGTATCTAGAGTTGACCTCGCCGGCGGCCAGCCCGCAGTCGCGGCTCGACTGTGAACGGATCGCGCGGTTGGGTCTCAAGGCGAAGGTCTTGACCCATGTGCGCTGCCATATGGACGACGCCAAGCTGGCTGTCGACACCGGCGTGGACGGTATCGACGTGGTCTTTGGCACGAGCAGCTATCTGCGTGAGTTTTCGCACGGCAAGGACATCCCCTATATCATCGAGCAGGCGGTGGCGGTGATCGAGTTTGTCAAGAGCCAGGGCTTGCAGGTGCGCTTTAGCAGCGAGGACAGCTTCCGTTCGGATCTGGTTGACCTGCTGACCATCTACCGCGCCGTGGATCAGATCGGCGTGCATCGCGTGGGCATCGCCGACACAGTAGGGGTCGCCAACCCGCGCCAGGTCTATGAGTTGGTCAAGACGCTGCGCGGGGTGGTGCGCTGTGATATCGAGTTCCACGGCCACAACGATACGGGCTGCGCCGTGGCCAACGCCTATTGCGCGCTGGAGGCGGGCGCGACCCATGTGGATACGTCGGTGTTGGGGATCGGCGAGCGCAACGGCATCACGCCGTTGGGTGGGCTGATCGCGCGCATGTACGCCTATGACGCGCAGATGATCCGCGATCGCTATCACCTGCCCATGCTGCGCGAGGTCGAGAACTATGTAGCGAACCTGGTGAACGTGGATGTGCCCTTCAACAATTACATCACCGGCTTCACAGCCTTTACACACAAGGCAGGCATCCACGCCAAGGCGATCCTCAACAACCCCAGCACCTA
>QEUY01000082.1:0-8741 GCA_003577365.1 Chloroflexota bacterium
GCCGTTTCACGCTGCGCAGAGCATCGCCGCCCTGGATGCCGGCAAGCATGTCCTCAGCGAAGTGACCGCCTGCTGCACCCTCGACGACGCGCGCAGCCTGGTTCAGGCCGCGCGGCGCGCATCCACCATCTACATGCTGGCCGAAAACTGCTGCTACTATGATGAGATCGAACTGGTGAAGCGGCTGGTGGACCAAGACCGCTTTGGCGAGGTCTATTATGGCGAGGGCGACTACGTCCACGACTGCCGCGACCTCTTCTACGCGCCCGATGGCAGCCTCACCTGGCGCGGGCGCGGCGACCTGTCGGTCTATCTCACCCATGGCCTGGGGCCGCTGCTCTATATCACCGGCGACCGGGTGGCCGAGGTCACGGCGCTGACTGTGCCGGGCGGCAAGTTCGACCCGCGCGTCACCCAGCCCACCCTGTATCTGCTGCAAATGGTCACCGCGAGCGGGCGCTGCCTGCGCACACGCGTGGACTACATCTCGCCCCGCCCCCACGAATCGACCACCTTCTTTGCGCTTCAAGGCACTGCCGGCAGCTACGAGTCGCTGCGCGGCTTTGGCGACCAAGCCAAACTCTGGCTGCAAGACGAGCATGGCGCGTCTCGCTTCCGCGCCCCGGCGCGCTGGCATCCATTAGCCGGCTACGCCGCACAGATCATCCCCGACCGGCTGGCCGCGCCCACCTCTGCCCACACCGGCGGCCACGGCGCCACCGAATACTGGATGCTGCGCGATTTCGTGGCCGCCGTGCGTGGGGAAAAACCCTCGCCCATCGACGTCTACACCGGCCTCGACTACACCCTGCCCGGCATCTACGCCGTCGAGTCCGCCGCAGCCGGTGGCCGGCCCGTGCGCGTTGCCGACCCGCGTACCTGGTAGGACCCAATCTCCATTCACCCGCGCGCCATGTATCAGGTCAGCCAGCGCAGCAGCAGCGTCGCCAGCCCCAAGAAGAGCGCAAAGCCCATGACATCCGTTGCCGTGGTGACAAAGATGCTGGAGGCCAGCGCCGGGTCCAGGTTGAGCCGCTTGAGCGTCGTCGGCACGATGACCCCCGCCAGCGCGGCCACGATCAGATTGCCCAACATCGCCAGCCCGATCACCGCCCCCAGCACGGCGTTGCCCATCCACAGCCACGCCACCAGCCCCACCGAAATGCCCAGCGCGATCCCATTCAACAGGCCGATCACAAACTCGTGGCGGGCGGCGCGCCAGGCGCTGCGCACATCAATTTCGCCCAAAGCCAGCGAGCGCACGATGATCGTCATCGTCTGGTTGCCGGCGTTGCCGCCCTGCCCGGCCACAATCGGCATAAAGACGGCCAGCACCGCCACCGCCGCGATCGTGTCCTCAAAAAAGGCCACGACCATCGACGCCAGAAACGCCGTGCCCATGTTTACATACAGCCAGGGCAAACGCGAGCGCAAGGCGTCGGCGACCGGCGCAAACACCGCCGCATCCGGGCTGACCTGGGCCAGATGGTAGATGTCCTCGGTCGCCTCCTCTTCCAGCACATCCACGACATCGTCCACCGTCACCAGCCCCACCAGCCGGTCGTCATGGTCCACCACAGGCAGCGCCAGCAGGTCGTAGCGTGCAAAGATCTGCGCCACCTCCTCCTGGTCCATATCCACACGCACGCTGATCACCTCGCGGCGCATCACTTCTTCAATGGTCTGCTGCGGCTCGGCCAGGATCAAGGCGCGCAGGCTGACCACGCCGATCAGCCGGCCGTTGCGGTCGAGCACATAGAGATGGAAAACCTGATTCGCATCGTGATAATGCTCCTTCAAAAACGCAAACGCCTCGGCTACCGTCATGTAACGGCGCAGAGACGGCGGGGCGACATTCATAATGCCGCCCGCAGTATCCTCCGGATAGGCGAGCAGCGGCGCAACCGAGTGCGCCTCGTCCATCTGCTCCAAGACCGCCGTCGCCTCGGCAGGCTCCATTTCGCCCAGCAAGTCGGCAGCGACATCCGGCTCCATCTCGTCGAGGACGTCGGCCAGCGCCTCTTCATCCAAGTGCTGCACGACGTCGACCGCGTCCTCGGCATCCATTTGCCCAAAGACCTCGGCCAAGTCGACAGGCTGTAAACGCGTCACCAGCGCGGCCTGCGTCTCAGGGTCCAAGGTCGATAAGATCTCCGCGCCGTCGGCAGGATGCAGGGCGCGCAGAAATTCGGCTGCGCCGTCCAGGTCATCCGCCTGGAGCAGCACTTGCATCTGCTCCATGGCGTCCGCCAGCTTCACAGGATCCACCATTGAACAGCCTCCTTTCGCAACAAGGCAAATAGGACCGCAATGGGCAGCCCCCTCCACAGAGGCGGGCCGCGGCTGCAAGCAAGCGGAGCGCGCCGGCACAGCTAGACCGCTCGCGACCGCTTACCCCCGGTGACTGGGTGTGTGCGCGCGTTGTGCGGCTGCTTGGTTGACAGGTAGGTGGGGAAGAATTGGAGAGTGAGAATAGCTCCGGCTGGGCGCGCAGGCGAGGGCAGCGCACCCCTCCGGGCGCGGAGACGCTACGTGCCGGAGACGGGTCTATGCCATGCCCTGCCCCTTGCAGCCCCAGGTCCCTCCACCACGCTACCTAAGCGGGGAAACCGTGCGAACGCCTGTGCGGCGTCTCCGCTGCGGGCAGTATGAGGGCGACATCGGCCACCCTGTTTGTCGACACCGTCCTCGCCCATAGCTGGCCGGCTATATCTGCCGGCCCGACCTATGGGCACGGGACTACTGTCGGGGTCGGACTGCGCTTCAGTCCCGGCAAATTCTTGATACGTCGTATTCATGTGCTTTCATGCCTGTCGAGAAGCGACCCAGTGTCGCATTGCATGGCATGACGAGGGCAGCATACCATGGCCCGGTTAGTGCGTCAATTACACAATCGCGCCTCCGGCATCGCGCTGCCCCGCGTGCCATGCCCTTGTCGCGCCGGTGGTTTGATTGCACACCCGCTCACCACGCGCCTACGCAGGCGCTGCGCCGCCGATAGGCAGTTCAGAGCGTGCGCGCCAACTCTGCACAGACCTGCTCGCAGTGGCGGCATGCCTCCGCACAAAGGCGGCAGTGCTCATGCATCTGCGCATGGCTCTCGCATTCCTGGCCGCAGGCCTGGCAGGCCGCCGCGCACGCCCGCAGCAGGTCGCGCTGGATCGCCGTGTCGACCTGGGTCATACGCGCCAGCACACGCGCTGCCGTCGCGCAGATATCCGCACAGTCGAGGTTGAGGCGAATACAGCGTGTCAAGTTCTGTACATGCGGCTCGGCCAGGCAGGCGTCGGCGCAAGATGTGCAGACGGTCGCACAGGTCGCAATGGCGCTGACCGCTTGCGCCAGCCGGTCAGCTCCGCCCTGCACGGGTTGCGGATGGCTGCGCAGCATCCCGGCAATCATTGGTTGGTCTTGGCTCAGTTCCATGGGGTGTACTCCCTTCTTCGTGCTCGTCAGTAGCCTCGTCGAAAGCCTCGTCGATGCAGCAGGCCGCATCGACCACGCCGGCACGCCGCCGGCCCCCCAAACCTACGCCGTCTAAAGCCAGGTGTACACCTATCAAGGCACAGACCCGCGCTACACCGGCAGGCGCAGCGCTTGCGTACCCGCAGCGCCTTCTGCCCGCGCAGCGACCGGCAAGCCACGTATAGCCGCCCTCAGGGGTGTTTTGTTCGATTGGCCGCTTTGGACTAGATGTTCGCCGGGCGGATCGGGGCGCTGGGGTCAACGGTGGGCAGGGGTGGCTCTACAGCGTGGCCGGCGCCGTTCTCGCTCCCCAACGGCCACACCACGCGCACTGTCGTTCCCTGCCCCAGTCCAGGGCTATCAATTGAGATCTCCCCGCCGTAGGCCTGCACAATCGACTGCACCAACGACAGGCCCAACCCTGCGCCGTGGACCACGCGGGTATGCGCCTTATCGGCACGGTAGAAACGCTCAAAGAGATGCGGCAGATCTTCCGGCGCGACTCCTTGGCCCGTATCCGTTACCTCCAGCAGCAGCCGCTCGCCGTCCGTGTCCAGCGTACAGGTTACTGTCCCGCCTGGCGGCGTATAGCTGATGGCATTGCCCAATAGGTTGCGCAGCACCACACGCATATGATTGGTGGCGGCCCGCATCGTAGGCAGGTTCACCGGCGCGTCCAGCCGCAGCGCCACCTCCTGTCTCTCGGCGTGAGGCCCGAACTCACGCAGCACGGCGCGCGCCAGCCGCAGCATATCGACAGCCTCCTGGCCGCGCTCGGCGCGCCCGGCATCCAGCCGCGAGAGCAAGATCAGGTCTTCGACCAGCCCGCCCAGCCGGGCCGCCTCGTCGTCGATCTCGGCGATATACTGGCGCGCCGTGGCTGGGTCGAGCGTGCCGGCGCGCAGCGCCTCGCTGCGCAGACGGATGGTCGTCAAAGGTGTACGCAGTTCGTGCGAAGCATTGCTGGCGAAGGCGCGCTGCTCCTCCAGCATGGCCTGCACCTCGCTCGCCATGTCATTAAAGGCGGTGGCGACCTGGCCGATCTCGTCGCGGCCCATGTCGGGCAGCCGCGCGTCCAAGTCGCCCGCCGCCAAACGCAGCGCCGACGCGCGCAGTTGCTCCAAGGGGCGAGCCAGTGAAGCGGCCAGCCAGACACTGGCCATGGCCGCCAACAGCCCCAGCACGCCAACCCCACCCGCCAGCGCCCACCAGCGCCGGCGCACGGCAGCCGCGGCCGCAGTCACCGGACGCGCCAGTTGCACCACGCTGAGTATCTCGTCGTCCTCCTCGATTGGAGCCGCGGCATAGACCGTCTCCACTCCTGCCGCGTCGCCGCGCACGGCATAGGCCGCGCTGCCGACCAGCGCCGCGGCGACCTCGCTCCCCGCCTCAGGCGGAGCCAGGTGCGGCGCGCTGTCGAACCAGATGCGCCCCGTCACATCGCGCAGCAGCAGCCGCGACTCGGTCTGTGTCGCAAAGCCGTTCAACCGCTGAAAGAGCTGCGCTTGGTCCTCTTTGCCTTCAAGGACATGCTCCACCGTCTTGTCCAGGCTGCGCGCCAGGAGCGCCGTCTGATCCTGCAGCCCCTGCGCCAAGTCCTCTTCAGCCCCCCGAGCGATCTGACCGCCGGCCAGTTGCGCCAGCCCGCCAAACCCCAGCACGATCAGCAAAAAATAGGCCAGCAGCAGACGCGTGCGCAGCCGCAGCCGGTTCACAGCAGTGCCTCCTCTGGGGCAGTAAACCGGTAGCCGGTGCCGCGCACCGTGCGAATATAGCGCGGCCGCCCTGGGTCATCCTCGATCTTCTCGCGCAGCCAACGGATATGCACATCCAGTGTGCGCGTGTCGCCCAGCCAGTCGGTCCCCCAGACCTCGTCAAACAGTTCGGCGCGGCTCACGACCGCGCCCTGGCGCCCCACCAGCAGGCTCAGCAGTTCGAATTCCTTGTGGCGCAGGCTCAACTCACGCTCCCCTTTAAAGAGTTGGCGCGTCTCCAGATTGATCCGCAGGTCGCCCACGCGCAGTTCCCCGCCAGGGGGCCGCCGGTCGAGATCAACCCGGCGCAGCATGGCGCGCAGCCGCGCCAGCAGTTCGCGCGTGCTAAAGGGTTTGGTCAAATAGTCATCTGCGCCCAGTTCCAGCCCGAGGATGCGGTCCACCTCCTCGCCGAGCGCGGTCAACATCAGGATCGGCACGGCGCTGCGCCGGCGCAGCGCCTGGCAGACCTGCCAGCCATCCAACCCCGGCAGCATCACATCCAAGATCACCAGATCGGGCTGGGTCACCTGCGCCACAGCCAACCCGGCATCGCCTGAATGCGCCACCTGCACCCCATAGCCCGCCTCCCCTAAACTGCGCGCCAGGGGGGTCGTGATCATCGGGTCGTCGTCGATCAACAAAATCGTGGTCATGGCATCCCTCTCCCCCGATTGTCGCCCAAATCCTGCCGCGCGGCAAGGCCGTCCGTCACGATTTAAGCAGAATTTAAGCCTAGTTAGACGCCGGTTAACCACGCCGCCCTCCGGCTGCCCTATCCTAGAAACCGTGCGGGCCGCGACACAGCCGCGCCCCCCATAAGAGCACATCAAACTCGATCAGAAACCAGACTAGAGTGTCAAGGAAGGATGACCGATGAATCGAATGCATGCCCTGCTGATGGCGGGTGGACTCACCGGATTGATGTTGGCCACGATGTTGGCCCTGGGCTTTGGCGGGGATCGAAGCGCCGCGGCCCTAGACCGTCTCTCGGCAGCCTCCACAGCCGAACCCACCCCGCCGGCCATCACCTCCACGCTGTCCGCCGAGACTCCGGCCGATGTCGACGCGCTTCAGGAGCAAAATCGCCAGCTTCGCGAAGCCGTCAGATTGATGCAGACGCGCGAGGCGGAATACCTGCGTCAGATCGAAGCGGCCAACCAAGCACTCGGCCAGACTCAGGGCGACGCTGCGATGGAGCCGGAGGGTGAGTATGACGACGACCGCGACGAGTATGATGATCACGACGAGTACGATGATCATGATGATGATCATAACGACGATGATCATGATGATGATCATAACGACGATGATCACGACGACAGTGAGGGGAGCGACGACCGTGACCAGCGCAAAGCGCACGACTAGCCGGCCAAAGCCCAAGGGCGCGGGCGGCCTCACACAGGTGTTGCTGCTGGGCAGCATGTTGGCAACCCTGACAGGGACCTACATCCTCGCCCGCCAGGATCAGGAAGCAAGGGCCGCCGCGGCGGCGCAGGCTGCCCACACGCTCTATGTGCCCGCGGTGGGCAGTGTCGGCGGGGTCAACCTTGATCTGCAACCGGTTCCGACCCTGGTGCCCGCGCCGCAGCGGGTGCGCCCGGTGGCGCGCACCCGCTCGTCACGGTAAACCGGACGCCAGGCAGACCGAATGTCAGGTCATCAGAAAGAGATGAGGCGCACCATGTCTCCAGCCGATCCCGCATCCTGGCCCGAACTGCATTTCCGCGCCATGGGCTGCGCCATGAGCGTGCGGCTGGCCGCCCGGCCCGAAGCAGCGCAGACCCCCTTGCGTGCCATTGCCGACTTCTTTGCGGCCGTCGAAAAACGGCTCAGCCGCTTTGACCCCGCCAGCGAGCTTTCGGCGCTCAACCGGCGCAGCGGCGAGTGGATCGCCGTCTCGCCCCTGCTCTGGTCCGTCGTCGATGCGGCGCTGGTCGCCAGTGAACAGACGGGCGGCCTCTTCGACCCAACCCTCCTGGCCGCGCTGGAAGCGGCGGGCTATGACCGCCCGTTCGAACAGGTCGCCGCCGTGCAGCCGCCTGCCGCTGAAACGCGCCTGCCGCTGGATAGTCGGATCCACAGCCTCGAACGGCGGTCGGGCCGCGAACTTCGCCTGCCGCCGGGTGTGCGGCTCGACCTGGGCGGGATCGCCAAAGGCTATACCGCCGCCAGAGCAGTAGACGCTCTGCGCCATTGGGGGCCGTGTCTGGTCGATGCCGGAGGCGACCTGGTCGCAGGCGACGCGCCGCCCGGCTGGCCCGGTTGGCCGGTGGGCGTCGCCGCGCCCGCCGATGCTGCCACGCCGCAAGAGGCCGCAGAGCCAGACCTGCTGCTGCTCTGGCTGGCCAATGCCTCGGTCGCCACCTCAGGGGTGGACTATCGCCACTGGTGGCGCGGTGGCCGCCGCCTACACCATATCGTCGACCCCCGCACCGGCCAACCCGCACAGACCGACCTGCGCACGGCCACGGTGCTGGACACCTCCGCCGTGCGCGCCGAGGCCTGGGCCACGGCTGCGCTGGTGCTTGGCGTGGCCGCCGCAGAACAGACCTGGCTGCGCAGGGGGATCGCCGGCGTGCTCGTCGACGACGCCGGTCTGCGCGTCACTCCGGCGCTGCAACCGTTCATTGCTTGGCAAGCACCGGAAACCCTGGCTCAATCGTCGCCAGAAAATTCCGTGAAGGAGCAACTTGGTAAGGAGAAACTCGGTGAGAGAAACACTTGGTGAAGGAGACACGCGCATGACATTCCGCCGCTCACTGCCCGCTGCACGGCTGTCTCGCCAATCCCAACGCGCAGTAGCTGCGACCGCCGCCGCTCCGGCTTCACTCGCTGCACCCGCCCCGTCCCTGACAGGCGGGCCGGGTGCAGGCTTTTGGGCCGCGCTGGGGCTAGGGATCCCGCTGGCGCTGCTCGCAGGATGGTGGCTCGGCCACCTCGACCCGGCGGGGCTGGTGTCGCGGCTGATCCCCGCCACCGACCGGGGCGCTTGGTATCTCACCCGCGCCGCCGGTACCGTGGCCTACCTGCTCCTGACCGGCTCTACCATCTGGGGGCTCATCCTGAGCAGCCGCATCGTGGCGGACCGCGTGCCCCCGCCGCTGGCGCTGGCCCTCCACAACAGCCTGGCCTGGCTCGCCATCGGCTTTGCGAGCTTCCATGCCCTTGTGCTCCTGGGCGATGGCTACTATCCCTATCGACTCGCCGATATCCTGATCCCTTTTGTGGGGCCATACCGTCCGGGGTGGGTGGGCTTGGGCACGCTTGGTCTCTACGGTGCGATCGTGACATCGGCCAGCTTTGGACTGCGCCGCTGGATCGGGCAGCGCAACTGGCGGCGGCTGCACATGCTGACTTTTGCCGTCTATGCGCTTGTTACCCTGCACGGGTTCGCAGCCGGTACTGACACGGCCAACCCCGGCGCACGCGCCATCTATCTCGCCAGTGCGCTGGCTGTGGTCTTCCTGGTCAACTACCGGCTGCTGACCGCGCGCCGCGACCGCACACGGCGTCTGCCCG
>QEUY01000082.1:8775-18391 GCA_003577365.1 Chloroflexota bacterium
GCGCACGCGCCATCTATCTCGCCAGTGCGCTGGCTGTGGTCTTCCTGGTCAACTACCGGCTGCTGACCGCGCGCCGCGACCGCACACGGCGTCTGCCCGTGGCGCGGGCGCACGACGCCTCGACCCCCACGCCAAGGCCATCTACGACGGGCGATGGAGACTGAGACGCCGCTGGGTTGATAGTGTCCACACCCGTACCCGCTGCGCTCTTCGAAGGACGCTCGCCGCAATGGCCCGTGCCGCGTTGTTTGGGTCAGGGCGATATATCGCATCGGCACACCGAATGGCTGTCTGTTCAGCGCGGCGGGATGCCGGCCAACGGCGAGTAACCCCTCGTCCAGCCTACGCGGCAAGCATACTATCGAGGCATTTTGCCAGCAGATGCCGATAATGCGCGGCTGCGTACATCAGCCGGGCACGCTCACCAGGGTCATGCACTTGGGCCGCCAGCGAACATTGCCCAAGCCGGAATGCCAGATAGGCAGCGCGATAGAAATCCAGTGTACCGGGATCGACGGCTCCCCCTGCTGCACTGAATGCCTTCAGCAGCCGTGCGCCCGCCTTACCGTCCAACCCCCATTCGACAACCGCGCCTGCAACATCCCACGCCACCGGCTGTCTGCCGATCAGCGTGTGATCGCAGTCATGCCCCACGGAATCTACTTTGACCAAGCGATGCCCCCCGCAGTCAATCCACTCATACGGCTGCATGTGGCCGTCGCCATAGGTGTGCGCTGGCGATATGATCGCATCGGCATAGCACTGCGCCCGCTGTGCGGCCTCCTTGCCAAAGGCCTCGCATGTGTTTGCATAGAGCATTTCCGTGAGACGCTCGGCTGCGTGCCGGCGCTCGTCGTGCGGCATGGGTGGGCCGGCGACATGGGCAATATACGCGCCCAGTGCATCGATCCGTTCCGGCGGCAGCGCGCCCGGCTCCATAGGCACACCCTCTACCCACTCGGTTGCGACAAAGCCAACACCCACCCCGATCACCGGCGCCCCCAACCCCTGGGCCGCACGCTGCCGCAAAAGGGTCGCCGCCGCCTCTGCACCACTTGCCAGTTCAGACGAGATGCCGGCGAGGCCCAGGAATTTGACCAACACTCTCTTGCCATCTTGCAGCGTATACCGGTATTTGATGCGCTCGAACGCCGTACACAGCGCAGGCCATCTGCTCGCATCCGGATAGACAGCCTGCCGCCACTGCCCGCCGCTGAAGTCCTCCATGTGTACCACCGGCCGGGGCAACATGGACGCAAGCGCCTCCTGCAGCGGTCGCCCGGCGAAGCTCAGATGTTTTGTCTCGGCGACATAGCACGGCGTTGTTCGCCACCACGTTTGTACCTCGTCCGCGCCTGCGCCGCCCGGCCCATGGCGATGGCCGGGCAAGAATGCAATATTGCGCCGCTCCAGACCTGCCTTCACCAAGGCTCCGGCAGTTGCCGCCATCGAAGAGCCGGATATGCCCGGCCCCTCGTCGACGATTAAGCCAAAAGCGGCCAAACCGATCTGCCCTGGGCTGATGTCGACTCGGCGATCATAGGGGTGTCCTGCCGGGCGCACCGTAAACGACTGTACCTGCCATCCGTGGGCGCGCAGCGCCGCGCTCACCACAGCGGCCAATGTCGTGCCAATGCTGCGGATGCCAACCACCACGACCCCTTGTCCTCGCTGGGGCCGATGATCGGCGGCCCAGTGCGCGGCTGCGACCATATACTGTTCGGGATAAAGGGCGTAGATGCCGAAGCCCTCCGGCACTTTGACCGTGAGGCGCAGGTCGGGCGCGCTGCGTAAATCCTCCAGCGTACGCAGCAGGGCGCCCAGCGCAACGCCCGATTCGACCCGAGGTGCAGGCAAGCCCATCGGCTGCCGATAGGCCGCGCTATAAAAGGCTTCGGCAGCACAAGTGGTGGCAAGCTGGAGTTGGCCGGTCCAAGGGATGGCTTCGTCCGCGTGCTGGGGTTGCGCCGCCAAATCCTGTGCGCCTTGTTCTAGCTGTCCACAGAGGATCAGCAGCGCGCGCAGCCGATCAAGGTCGTGCGGATAGTCCAACGCGTGTTCGGCGAGCCGCTGCAGCCGCGCCCGCAACGGCTGAAGCGACCCCTCGAACTTGGGATCGCCGTAAACGAGCATGAGGGCACCTCTAGGAGAGCGCGGGCAGGTCGCCTGTGTCGTTGAGCCGAAGCACCTGCGCGCCCCAGCCATGGAGGGCAATCACGCTTACGGACGCAGGGCTGATCTCAATACGCTGGAACAGATCGAGAGGTACGCCCAAATAATGAGCGACAACTGCCTTGAGCACATCGCCGTGGCTGACAATCACCACAACCTGATCGGCGTGCTGCCGATGCAGGCTTTGCAGTGCTGTGACCGCCCGCAATTGGACATCCAGCATCATGCCGCCGTTAGGCAAGGCCGCGCTGCTGCGAAACGTGTTCCACTCCTGCCAGCGAGGATCGGCGGCCAACTCGTCAAAGCGTTTGCCCGTCCAATCGCCAAAATCGATCTCCGCAAAGCTCTCGCATATCTGTACCGGCAGTTTGAGTGCTGAGGCGAGCGGTTGCGCAGTTTGCAGCGTGCGTTCCAGCGGGCTGCTGTAGATCGCGGCGATGGGCAGCGCAACAAGCCGATCCGCCAACCGCTGTGCTTGCCGCTGCCCCTGTAGACTGAGATAGACACCCGGCATCCGCCCCGCCAATGTCCCCTCTGCCAGATCGGGCGCGGCATGGCGGGCCAGCAGAAACATGGTCAATGCGGGCGCTGCCCATTCAACACATAGCGCCGGATCACCTCTTCGGCGAAATAGGTGAACTCGGCGTTGTCGACGGGCGGGCTGGTGTGATGTGCGCGCTTGCCGCGCGAGGGTGGGGTAAAACAGAGCGTGACCGTGACATCAAAATCGTCCAGCGCCTCCATCTGCCGGTCAAACCACTGTATGGCGTTGGGACGGTACCAATCTGCCCAGCTAATCCCCGTCCGCAGCTTCTTCACACCGAGCTTATGCAGCCATTCCACGGCAAAATCTAGCCGCTGATCCTCAAAGTGGAACCACTGGCAGATGCCCATCGCCGGGTTGAAGTGCTCAAGTGAAGGCTTCAGGCTGCCATCCGCCCGGATCAAACCCATATAAAAATGGCGATAATAGCTGCTCCCTTCGCTTTCTTTGTGACGCGTGGTCGCCTCCCAGGTTGGCGGCAGGTCGAGCAGGCTGTACCAAAATATGTTCTCGACCATTGGGAGCAGGAGTTCCGCCGTGCGCTGCATCCCGAAAACCTGGATTTCGTCCGCGCCAAAGGTGGAGGCCCCGACCTCGGTCACCCAGACCGGCAGGTCGGTAACCGCCCTGATCTCGCCAATCTTCTTGGGCCAATCGTCGATCTGCCAGTGATTCCAATCGAGCGGAAAGCCATGGACCGCCACTGCGTCCAGATAATCCAACACACCCTGCCGGCCTAACAGCTCGATAAACGCCGGATCGATAGGCGAAATTCCGCCCAGCACCAAAGTCAGGTCAGGCGCAAGTTCACGTACGCGCTGCGCTGCCAAACAGGTCATCTCACTGAAATCTTTCCACTCTGGGTCTAATTCGAAGTCCCAGTGAGACATATTGTTCGGTTCATTCCAGAACTTGATCGCCGTGATCATAGCCTACCTCTGTGCCGGTTTGTGCCTGTTGCCGAGAGCAGCTCATCTGCATTCCATGTATGGACAACCGATGGGTGGTCGGGATCAGGGGCGCACAAGTACATTTCGTGGCCAAGCGCCTTCATCACTTGCATGCCACTGGCGCGCAGCATGGCCTCGACACAGGCGTGGTTGGGTACCCACCAGTTGGTTGGATCGCCTGCAAAGGCGCGTTCGATGAAAGCCATCTTGGGCCAGCCGGGTTCCAGCATACGTTGGCGGTTGTTGAAGTCCAGCCCGTCTGTATCCTCAACTACCTCTTTGCCAGGCAGTGTAAGTGTCTGAAAGACCATCATGCGGCTCACGCGCTGCACCACGAGATCGAGCGCCAACATTGGGTAGCGCAGGTGATAGAAGACACCCATAAAGAGAACCAGGTCGAAGGTTTCTTTGACGCGGGCTAGGTCGTACACCTGCATCTTGCGAAAGGTGATACGACCTTCCAGATCGTACTGCTTCGCCGCCCACTTGGCCTGCGCAAGATAGTGTGGATCGCTGTCAATGGCCGTGACCCTTGCCCCGCGCTTAGCCAATTCGAAGCTGTAAAATCCGGCGTTACAGCCGATATCCAGAACGCTCCAGCCTGTCAAGTCTTGTGGAATATGCGCCGACAGATGCTTCCATTTATAGGCAGGAAAATCGCCCAACGGATGATCAGGCGCGGTCTGGGTCCCGCCCGGCAGGTGCAGGTTATGGAACCAACGCCCTAACGCGGCGATCTCTGTCTCTACGGTCGCAGGGGGATTTGCATGGATAGAAGTGCGCGGCTCGATCATCCAATTTCCCTTTGTGTCACTTCCAGTACACTGCCGGCATGGTCTGCCGCCCAGCGTACTGCGGTCTAGTTGTCAGCGCCTATTATAGCCGCTTCTCGGCTGTGTCTGTGACAGGACGCTTACAGGTTAGGCCGGAGTTCCGAGTCTCACACCACAACTGTGCAAACGTTCACATCGGTCAGCCTTGATTCCGGCTACACTGGCTCTACCTGCTCGCGTTGCTTCGATAAGCTGGGATGGGCGAACTCATGGGTCATCGACAAAAGATCGGCGTACTGACCTTTCACCGCTGCATCAACTACGGCTCCTACTGGCAGGCGCGCTGCCTCGTACAAGCCCTGCGTGCACGCGGACAGGACGCCGTGCTGCTAGAGCATGTCTCCAGCAGGGTGAACTATGCCGAATGGCGCTGCGCCCTGCAGCCGGTGCTGCCGACGCGCGTGCCGCGCGCCGATTATCCGCGCTATGCGCTCAAGATGATCAAGTTCTTCCGCGCATTTGCGTCGCTGCCGCGCTCCCCGCGCTTTGCGCTGGAAGATCCAGTCGATATGGATCGCTATGATCTAGTCATTGTGGGCAGCGATGAGGTGTGGAACTTGAGCCATCCTTGGTATGGCGGCGTGCCGCTCTTCTACGGCAGCGGAGTCCGGGCGGATCGGCTCGCATCCTATGCCGCCAGCTTCGGGAACTATCGTGCCACACATGGGCTCGACGGGGTTTGGGCGGATCGGCTGCGCAACTTTGAATGGATTTCGATCCGCGATGAAAACTCGCGCCGGATCGTCAAAGCGACACTTGGGCTAAACCCAGACCTCGTACTGGACCCCTGTCTCCAGTTTCCCCCCTGCCTCAAAGAACGCAGGCCGCACCCGCGCTCCCCCTATGTAGCCGTCTATGGACACAATTTCAGCGAGTGGTTCAGCCGAGAAGTGCGCCGCTGGGCGCACGCACGAGGTTATCGGCTGGTGAGTATCGGCTACCGCAATGACTGGGCCGGCAGCCAATGGCTCACCGCCGGCCCAAAGGAGTTTGCCCACGCTATCGTACACGCCGCAGCCGTGGCGACCAATTTCTTCCATGGCTGCATCTTTTCGCTGCTCAATGCCAAACCGTTTGTTTGCGAGCTATCGGTCTACCGTTCCCACAAGGTGCGCGATCTGATGGCCGCGGTCGGCGGCGAGCGCCATCTCGTTTGCGAGCACACGCCACAGGCGGACTATGACATGGCCCTGGATGAACCCTTGGAGCCTGAAATCTTTCAGCGCGTCGACGACCTGCGCCAGCGCTCCACGCTGTACCTCGACAAAGTGCTAGGCTAACGCCATGCGAAGCGCCACCCCGCAGCCGCTGGTCAGCCCGCAGAATATCATCCGCTCCGGTCTGTGTATCGGCTGTGGCGGTTGTGTGGCACAGGCGGACCTTCCTGGGTTACGGATGCAGTTGGACCGCTATGGTCAGTACAAGCCCTCCGGCGCTGCGGCATGGCTCCGGACTCCGTCGGCGACCATTGCGCATACCTGCCCGTTTTCACCCGTGGCAAGCAATGAGGACGAACTGGCGGCGAGCCGCTTCCCAACGGCACCGTATCACGACCCCTTGATCGGGCGTTATCAGACCGCCTATGTGGGGTATGTGGCGGAAGAGAACTTCCGCGCCTGCGGCAGTTCCGGCGGCATGGTCACCTGGGTGGCAACAGAGCTGCTGCGGCAAGGGCTGGTCGACGGCGTAGCGCATGTCGTGGCAACCGCCGATCCCCATCAGGAAGGGCGCTTCTTTCGCTATCAGGTCTCGCACACCGAAACGGAGATCCGCGCCGGCGCCAAGTCTCGCTACTACCCGGTAGAGCTTTCGGAGGTCATCCGAACGATCCGGGCACATCCAGGCCGCTATGCGGTCGTCGGCATCCCATGCTTTATCAAGGCCATCCATCTTCTGCGCGGCCAAGACGCTGTGTTGCGCCGGCGAATTGTCTTTACCCTGGGCCTCTTTTGCGGGCATATGAAAAGCGCGCGCCTGGTGGAAAGCTTTGCGTGGCAGATGGGCGTTAGGCTGGAGGAAGTTGTGCGTGTCGAATATCGCCTCAAAGACCCTACCCGTCCGGCGAACTGGTACACGGCCCATCTGACCCTGCGCGATGGCAGGAGTGTGAGGCAGGATTGGTGGCATTTGGCCGACGGCGATTGGGGCGCAGGCTTTTTCCAAAACTCGGCCTGCAATTTTTGCGATGACGTGGTCGCCGAGACGGCAGATATCTCCTTTGGAGATGCTTGGGTCGAGCCTTATTCGTCCGATGGACGGGGCACCAATGTCGTGATCGTGCGTTCGCCCGTGTTACAGACGCTGGTCGCAGCCGCCATCCAAGACGGACGTCTGAAACTCGACCCAGTGGATCACCAGTTCGTCGAGCAAACGCAAGCCGCCGGTTTCCGGCAGCGCCGCGAGGGCCTCGCCTATCGGCTTTCCTGGCCTCATCTCGGAATTCAGCCGCGCAAGCGTGTTCGCCCCGCCGCTCGCAGGCTGACTTGGCGGCGCAAACTCATCTACCACATGCGCAGCCTGATCACCGCTTGGAGCCACCGCGTGTTTTGGCTGGCGCGGCGGCTACACCTCCCCGCGCTCTATATTCGATGGGCCTGGACAGCCGTGACTGTCTATCACGCGCTGGCCTATTCACGCGGGAGGCTCGGCAAGCTGGTCGACCGCTTGGCGAGACATTGACGGCCGCGGGCTGTGTCCGGCAGTCCGCCAGGGCACGGCCCACGGCCGTCGCCAACGTTCAACTGAGCCACGCGACCTCGGCTTAACCCGTGGGGTCGCCGGGCAGATCGGGCATAAAGAGGTCGGGCTGTGGCTCGCCCGCCACTTCGATCACGCCCAGCATCCCCTTGCTGACCACACGCGTCAAGGCGTGGTCGACCAGGTTCACCACACCGGGCACAGAAAACTCGATCTCGGCGACCAGACAACTGCCCGGCGGCACGGCCACCGTCTGCACATAGCGTTCGGGGGTATTGAGGATCGCCCCTTCACGCCAGACTTTGCTCCAGACGCTGCCGACCGGGTGGAAGTTGCTGCTCAGGTTTGGCCCACCACAGACAAAGAAGATGCGCGCCGTCTCACCCGTCTGCGCCTGCATGGCGCCGCGCCGTCCGGGGGTCAGGGCGTGTTTTTCGCCGTTGAGCAGCACATAGGTAGGCTGCTCGCGCTGCATAGCGGCGAAGTCAAAATTATGATGGCCCGGCACGCCCGCCGCCTGATCGGTGTAGAGTTCGTGCTGGCCCAGATAAAATTCCCGATTGACCGGCGGCAAGCCTTCGGGCGGCTCGACCACGATCATGCCAAACATGCCCGAACTGATGTGATGGTCCAGCGTGGGCACGGCGCAGTGGTACATAAACGCGCCGGGGTAGAGCGCCTTGAACAGCATGCCGTTGGACTGGCCGGCCACGACGAACGTCGCTTCGGCGCCGCCTCCTGGGCCGTAGACGGCGTGAAGGTCGACGTTGTGGGGCATGAGGTTGTCCGGCAGGTTGTTGAGCGTAATCTCGACCGTATCGCCCTGGCGTACCCGGATCATGGGGCCGGGGATGCGCCCGCCAAAGGTCATATAGCTAAAGGTCACGCCCGGTTCGATCTCCGCCACTACCTCCACGACGTCGAGCGTAATCTTGTGATGTTGCGGTTCCGTCCAGTCCACTGGGCCGGGCAGCGCCGCGGGGTCGGCAGCCACTTGGCTGGCCCCCACGGGTTTAGCGGGCCAAGGCGTAGCGGTCGGCGGCGCTTCATTGGCCGGCGCTGCAGCCGGCAGCGCGGCTGGCGGTACAGCCGGGGCTGCGGGGGCAGGTGCAGCCGACACGCGCCCCGATTTGCCCACGGCATACCCGGCCAGGCCCATGCCGCCGGCGGCCAGCAGGCCGGCGCCGCGCAACAAGGCGCGGCGTGACAGGGTGGGGGGGCCGCCGGCCATAATATCCTGCACAATGTCCGGATTCTCTGCCGGATTGACCTCCGGGTTCGCATCCGAACGCAATTGCGATTGCGTGTTCATAACCTGTTTCATCCCAAATATACAATCACGACCATGCGTCTATTAAGGGCGAGGCCAGAAAGCATCCAGCCAGGCTCCTCGGTATCGCCTCCACTCTAGCAGGCTGCGCGCCGCGCGACCATGACAAAAGTCTCAAATTGGTGATAAAAATTAGGAATATACAGACGGCGAGGCGACACCCGCGACGGCCCGCTTGGCCGAGCCGCCCTTCGCCATACAGCCGGCGCACGGCCAGCGCCAGCCCGGCCGCCGCCATGCTTGGCCCTTGTGCCCCCCGAGGCAAGCTCTTCAATCATACCCAAAAGGGCGCGCAGGGGCGAGACCGGGGTAGGTGTCTAACTGCCCGGCTCCCGTTAAAGCGACATTAACACACTGTTTACAATCTATTAGCATAGAGTTAACGGGCTATCCCTATTGTTAGCGGCGTAGCGATTAAGAATAAAGGAGTCCGACGCAATGCGGTTGACTTCATCACCGGTGCATAGAATGGCTGCGCTCGAGTGTTCAGGCCGATTTTGAAATTCACAGTTCGTAGGCTGCAGCCGGACAAACGGCGCTTCCCCGCCCCACCGGCAGAGCTGACCCGTCGGGCCAGGTTCGTGGGGCCGTTGCTACTTCTTGCCCTGCTCCTGACCGGCTGTGGCTCCACCGCAGGCAATCGAGCACAAGCGGCTTCAACCGGCCAAGAGGCGCTCCAGAACAAAGGCTCCGACACCATGGTCAACCTGGCGCTCGCCTGGGCCGAGGCCTACCGCCAGGTGAACCCCGACCTGCTCATCGCCGTGACCGGCGGCGGTTCGGGGACCGGCATCGCCGCGCTGATCAACGGCACAGTGGACATCGCCAATGTCTCGCGCCAGATCAAACCCGACGAGATCGCCGCCGCCGAGGCCAATGGCGTCGAACCGGTCGAGTTCGTGGTTGCCATCGATGCCTTGGCCGTCGTCGTGCATCCTTCCAATCCGATCGACAAGCTGACCATCGACCAGCTCTCCGACATCTTTACCGGCAAGATCACCAACTGGAAAGAGTTGGGCGGTCTCGACGCGCCCATCGTCCTGCTCTCGCGCGAGACCAACTCCGGCACCCACGTCTATTTTCTCGAAGA